>DASRZR010000021.1:0-27422 GCA_035686185.1 Spirochaetia bacterium
GTCCACGTGCAGGAGGTAAACGAGTCATTCGCCCAGAGCGCGCCGTCCGGCGGCACGCTGGTCACCCGGTTCAGCGACACGTACAACAAGTTCCACCCCAACGGCGAGCAGAACCAGGTGCTCGAGACCTACTGGGACACCGGCGTCACCGCACCGCTTGCTGTCCAGGGCTTTGTCTCCCAGGGCACGGGCGGTATCCAGTACGAAACGGTGGTGAGCTATGTCCGTGCGGACGCCGGCGGCGGCAGCCTGCAGTTCTCCATGCTGGATGCCGAGTCCAAGGGGATCGTGTGGAACGTCTCCGTCACGGACAACGTGTGGCACGAGGTCAAGGTTTCCCGCAAGAACCTTTCGGTAACGGTGGATGGCGTATCCAAGGGCGCGCCGGTCCAGTTCAGCTCCAACTACGGCAGCCTGACCCAGCTCAAGATCACGGTCACTGGCGCGGGCCTCGGCGCGGCCGGCCACGTGTACGTGGACGAGATCTACCTGACGGACCCCGAGGGCGTGTTCGGAGCCGCGCTGGTCGGAACGGTCTCCGCGAGCTTCCCCGGCACGGTACTGGCGGCCGGCTCCACCACCATCCTGTCCAACGTTGCCCTGAGGCAGGACGTCAACCTCTACAGCGGCGGCTTTGCTCCCCTGTATGGGACACCCTACCCGGCGGAGGACCTTTCGTCCCGGTCCCACGTTGACGCGGACGTGCTTTTTGCGCGCACCAGCGTGGACCTCGCCCTGCGGGACCAGGGCGGTTCGGGAACGGCCACCGGCGGGCACAAGGTGACGGTGCCCAACACGAGCTCCCCCGTGACGGTGACGGATGCGTTCTCCCTTTCCACCGGGGGGGCGTTCACCCGGGAAGACGTGGTATCCGTCTCCGTGGGCCCGGTGGCAACGATGTCCCTGGACGCGAGCGCCAACGCCTCGGCTGATGAAACGGACACGACCGGGCTGCTGACCCAGACGTGGGTCTCCGGCCTTTCCCTCACGCCGTTTCCTCCGTTTGGAATCACCACGGGGTTGACCCTGTCCCAGGCTCTGACCGGCTACACGCTCGTGCGGGAGTGGTACGGCGCCACCTGGGCCCGGGAGGGAAGCCTCCTCCTGCCCTGGGAGGGCGGGGGGGATGTCACGCGCTCGGAGAAGGCCTCCCTGCAGGCCGGAATCCCCGCGTCTCCCCTGGGCGTTACGCTGACCGCGGACGCCTCTGCCAGCGGCTCCGATTACTCGTCGACGTCCTACACGCAGGCCAGCGGGGGAGACCTGGGTCTTGCATTCCTCATGAAGCTCGGGCCCGGTGACTCGGCCGACAGCGTGGGGATTGCCTACAAGAGGACCGTCAGCCTCACCACGACGCCGGATCCCGGTCCACGGTTCCAGCAGGAGGCCTCCGTGCTGGCCGGCGAGCTGGCCCGGCAACACTACATGCTGGGAGCCATTCCATTCGTGGAGATATTCTCGGACAACACGTCCACGGTGCTGCCCGCGTGGTCCGATGCCACCCTGGGCTCGTACAGCCCGGTGGTGACGCTGAGCGTGCAGCGCAGCTACGGCTCCCGGGTCTCGGACCTGTTCATTCCCTCCGCGGTTGACCTTGCGGTGGGGCAGGAGCTGGACAAGACCACCGACCTCGTGCAGACCACCACGTACGTGCGGCCCAAGGTCACGACGCGCGCCGTCAACCTTTTCGGCCAGCTTGGGTCGGATCCGCAATTCGCGCAGGTGCAGACGGACGAGTACAGCCTCAGCGTCAGCGCCTCGGTGGACAAGACGGACCCGGTGCTCTACCCGCAGTACGGGTCGGGGCCGCTGCTCACCCAGCTCTCCGTGCAGGCGTATGCCACGCTCACCGCCTCCGAGGGCAACGAGCTGACGCTGGTGGAAACACTGAGCCGCAACCAGACAACGAGCATCGTGTTCTCCGACGATGCGCAGGTGCTCCTGGGCTGGCGCGTCAACCCCGCGGCCGGCATCCCCATCCCGATTCTTCCTTCTTCCATCGGTGCGACGGGGCACTTCGAACACGCGGAGAGCGCGGAGGCCACTGTAGGATATCAGGACAACGGCACGTTCCACGCCTTCACGTTTCTGCTTGGGCACGCCACGTCACTGGTCTATCCCGGGCACGGCCAGATAAAGGCGACCGTAAACCTCGGCATGGACGTGGAAGACCTGCTGTCCGCCGGGCTCGCCTGGCGGTTCGCATTTCGCGCCGCCATCGAGGCAAAGTTGACATTCTAGGTCGGTGGTTATAGTTTTATGCAGTTCAAGGGTATATAGTTGGTAACAGGCTGCAAGGAGGTCTCCATGACTGCGGTTCTCAGACGCGTCCTGCCCGTCCTCGGTCTTCTATTGGTTATGGTACTGCCCGCGTTCTCGCAGGCAGACCAGCCGGCCGCGGACCAGTCGGGTGCGAACCAGGCAGGCGCCGCCCAGCCCGCCGGAGGCGGGTTCGGATTCAAGATGGGGATGGGAATCGGAGTCCAGACCTTCAACGATGACCCCATCGCCAGCCCCAACGGAGTCACCTACCAGTCCATCTCCCTCGCTCCCGACATCTCGTTCGGGAAGTTCGGGATCGGGCTGGACCTCGCGCTGAACTACAACTTCACGGGGCCGAACAACGCCATCCACGTCCGGCAGGAGGACTGGTGGCCCACGAACGGGGTGACGTTCCAGCACGTCATGCAGATCTACCTGCCCAAGTTCGCCTACATCCGGTGGGGAGAGAAGGGAGATCCCCTGTTCCTCAAGGCCGGCTCCTTCAATGACGCCACGCTGGGAAGCGGGTTCATCATGGGGGACTACAACAACATGCTGTTCCTCCCCACGGAGCGGCATTTCGGGCTGCAGGCGGACGTGGACGGCGCGCTGTTCAACTTCCCGTACGTGGGAGTGGAAACCGTGGTGGGTAACCTCGCCGTCTGGGACGTCATGGGCGCGCGGGTATACGCGCGGCCGCTCGTGAACACGCCCATCCCCATCCTCAACCAGCTGGAGGTGGGCCTGACCGTCGCGGCGGACACCAACCCGTACTTCGAGACCGCCACCGCGGGTTCCGCGTCCACCATCGCTGTTGTCGGCCTCGGCGCCCAGGCACCCGTGGTGTACCAGAAGGACATCTTCTCGATGATCGCGTACACCGACGTGGCGGACATCCAGGGCAAGACCTGGGGCAGCATGGCCGGCGTGGGCGGACGGATCATCAACATCTTCACGTGGGGCGCCCAGCTTCGCCTGATGGGGGCCGGCTTCATTCCCACGTACTTCGGCCCCGGCTATGACACGCAGCGGGACCAGCAATACGCTGCCATCCAGGACCCTGGCACCGGCACGACGTTTGGCGGCCTCGCCACGCTGGGGACCTCCCTGCTGGGAGACAAGCTGGTATTCAAGGTTGAGCTGGATACGCCGTTCGTCACCCCGGAGACGGATCCGCTCCTGGCCCGGCCGCACCTGAACGCCATCCTGACGCTGGCGCCGAACGTGCTGCCGGTATTCAGCTTTGACTTCATGTACGACAAGAAAGGCATCGGAACCTTCTCGGAGCTGGTGGATGCCACCAACGCCACCATTCAGGCCAAGCTGAACCTGGCCTCGGGGCCCGCGGTGATCTCCTTCGTGTACGACATCACGTACGACCGCACCCACTCGCCGGACCCATGGGTGGTCACGTCCGGCCTGCAGAGTTCGATCGCGCTCTTCTGAGGAACGGAGGAACGGTATGAGGATACGAGTTTCGTTCGCGATTGCGCTGACGCTGCTCCTGGCGCTGCCAGGGTTCCTGTTCGCGCAGTCAGCGCCGGCAACCGCCAAACCCGCTGTGATCTCCGTCACGATCGTCTACCACGAGAACAACAGCGGAAACTTCGACGTGCGGGACGAGAAGGGCGCCTCCCTCGGCGAGCCCACGGACGGGGACGAGCTGAAGCTCGGATATACCGTGGTCACCGGCAAGGGAGACCTCGCGGAGCTCAAGCTCAACCACACGAGCACCATCATCAAGGTGTCGGGCAACACGAACTTCAAGCTGGAGTCCCTGCGCACCGACAAGGGCGGGCAGGACGTGTTCTCCCTCGCCATCGGGAAGGTACGCACGGTGGCCGGCAAGGCCTCCACCAAGGACCTGTACCAGATCAAGACGCAGTCCGCGGTGTGCGGTGTGCGCGGTTCCGACATCGTCGTGGAAACGCTGGACGGTGTCACGGCCAAGGAGAGCACCCTGGAAGGCACGGGGTGGATCCAGAATGCCGGAGGCCAGGCGCTGGACATCGCGCAGGGCTTCGACGTGGACACGTCAGCCGCCACGTTCCAGGTGGAGAAGATCCCCGCGGACGTGTTCCAGGCCCTCCAGGATGACATGAAGTTCATCAAGCTGGACCCCGCGGAGACGAACGCCGTTGCCAAGGCCTACCAGGCGTCCCTGCAGCAGCCGGCGCAGCCGCCCGCCCAGAAGCCGGCGGAGAACGCCGGATCGAGCGGCAACAGCCAGATGGACGCCATCCTGGCAATGCTGCGCGACATCCTGGGCTTCGAGATGGGCTCCATCAACGTGTCCGGCCCCAACGGGGAGACGCTCACCTACGCCCAGGCGGTCTTTGAGCCCACGTTCACGCTCGGCAAGCTGAAGATGGCCCTGTACCTGCCCATCATCTACCAGGGCGATATGTTCAACACGTCGGACTGGTACAAGCCGTCCGGCAACAACGAGTGGAGCTTCGGCCGGGACCAGCACGGGATCAAGAACGAGGCGGCGGATGCCGCCCGGGACCTCCTGCTGAAGATCAAGTACATCGAGTACGGAAAGCAGCGGGACCCCTTCTTCCTGAAGCTCGGCAACCTGGATGACATCACGCTGGGCCACGGCCTGATCATGCAGAACTTCGCCAACGACGCGGACTTCCCGGCCGTGCGGCACGTGGGCTTGAACTTCGGCGTGGACGGGGAGGGCGGCGGCTTCGAGTTCATGGCCAACGACATCGCCCCGGACGTGTTCAACGGAACGCTGTACCCGCCGGACATCATGGGCCTGCGCCTGTACATGAGGCTGATCGGCCGTGCGGCGCTGGGCATCTCCGGCGTCGTGGACCTCAACCCGGCACGCAACTACCCGGGCGGCCCGGACGCGGCGGGCAACATGGTGTTCTTCAACCCGGGCGTGGACCTGGACATTCCATTCATTGAAACGAACGTCTTCGGCCTGGTGCTGTTCGCGGACGGCTCGGTGCTTGCGCCGTACCTTCGCACGGTGCCGACGGGGACGTACTCCGATCTGAAAGCCGGGCTGCAGACGGACGCCTTCTATAACAAGTCGGCCAAGATCCCCGTCAAGAACTGGGGCGCGGCGGCCGGTATCTTCGGGAACCTCATCAGCCCGGACTTCACGTACAAGGTCCAGTACCAGTTGTACACGGGGACGTTCCAGCCCGAGTTCTACAACGCGGCGTACACCAGGAACCGGGCGATGTTCGTGGCGGAGACCCTCGCGTACCTGGAAAGCGGCGCGGCCACGATCAACTCGTACAACATGGGCATCTACGGCGAGGCGGGCTTCAAGATCGGCAAGATCGTGACGTTCAGCGCGGGCTACTTCTGGCCGTGGGACTACGACCCGAACAATCACTCTCTCACGTATGACTCCAGCCAGGACCACTTCGTCATCGACCTGGGCATCGGCCAGATCGTGCCGGTGGTGCCCGTCTCGGGCGGCTTCTCCTACGAGCGCTTCGGGTTCGTGCACACGCTGCAGCACCAGGGCGTGAGCGGCGCCCTCTTCGATGCGAACACGGTGGTGAGCGCGCACCTGACCTACGCGGTGAGCCCGATCATGGACCTCACCATGCTGTACTCCGTGGTGGCGGCCTACGACGCGAACGGGAACATCATCCCGGATCCGAACAACCCGCTGCTGCCCAAGACCAACGCGTCGGTTTCCGTGGAGACGCAGATCCACCTGTAGGAATGAATGACGGAACATGAACAGTCCCGGAGGATTCGCATCCTCCGGGACGACGTGGCTCGAAAGATAGCGGCCGGCGAGGTAATCGACCGGCCGTTTTCCATTGTACGGGAGCTGCTGGATAACGCGCTGGATGCCCACGCCGCCACGGTGGACGTGTACCTGGAGCAGGGTGGCCTGGCCCGTATTCGCGTGGTGGATGACGGGGACGGCATGGGTCGGGAAGACCTGGAGTTGTCCTGGCGGCCCCACGCCACCTCCAAGATAGAGACCGAGGATGACCTCCTGCGCGTGTCCAGCCTCGGGTTCCGGGGGGAGGCCCTTTCCAGCATCGCGCTGTGCAGCCGGCTCCTGATCACCAGCTCCACGGATGCTGATGCCCCCGCGTGGCGGCTGGAGGCACAGGGGGGACGGCAGCTTGCGCTGGAGGCCACCCGCGGAAGGCGTGGCACCTCCGTGGAGGTGGAGGAGCTTTTCTTCAACTTCCCTGCGCGAAAAAAGTTCCTCAAGAGCGCTTCCGCGGAATCAGGGCTGTGTCGTTCGGTGTTCGTGGACCGTGCCGTTGCCTACCCCCGGGTGGCGTTCCGCCTGTTCTCGGAGAACCAGGCCCGGCTTTCCCTGCCAGCGGCGGACTCCGTGAGCCGGGTGGCGCAGGCCTACTCCGATCTGCTGGACGCGCGTCTCCTGGCGGAAGCCGGCGAGGAAGGGCAGGGCTTTTCGGTGCGTGTCATTGCGGGCACACCCGAAGTCAGGCGCCGGGACCGAAAGCTGCTGCAGTGCTTCGTGAATGGCCGGCGGGTGTCCGAGTTTTCCCTTCTGCAGGCCGCGGAGTACGGGTTCTCCGGGTACGTGCCGGGCGGCTGGCACCCGGTGGCGTTCGTGTTCGTGGAGGTTGACCCTTCCCTCGTGGACTTCAACATCCACCCGGCAAAGAAAGAAGTCCGGTTCCGAAACCTGCCGGAGGTTCACCGCACGGTGGTGGCCGCGGTTAGAAAACTCCTGGCGCCGGTCGCGGATTCACCGCGCCCTCCGGCCGCAGCGTGGTCGGGACCGGCTCCGTCGGGTGACTGGCACCGCTCTCCAGCCTCTGGACCCGAACCGGGCCGGGCGTTCTCCCTCCCGTTCACGCCGGACCCCGTGGCGATCGCGGAGCCGGCGGGGGATATCCGGTTCCTCGGCCAGGCCTTTGGCGTGTTCCTGCTGTTCGAGCTGCCCGGCAGGCTCCTCATGCTGGACCAGCACGCGGCCCATGAGCGCATCCTGTACGAACGGCTGCTTGCGCGCGCCCCTGCCATGCAGGATCTGCTGTTCCCACTCTGCTTCGACGTGACCGCTGACGAGGAATCCCGGCTTACGGCCCTGCAGGCAGAGCTGGAAACCGCCGGGATCCAGCTCCGGCGGGCCGGCTCCGGATCCATGGAAGTGGTGGCGCTGGCCGCGGACCTGAAGCCGCTGCCGGAAACAGCTCTTGTGGAGATCGTGAAAGCGGTGAACGGTGAGCAGTGGCGCCAGTCGCTGCTTGCCACGGCGGCCTGCCGGCTGGCCATCAAGGAAGGTGACCGTGTGGACCCGGTCACGGCCCGAGAGCTCTGCAGCCAGGCGCTGGCCCTGGCGGTGCCGCGCTGCCCGCACGGGCGGCCGATCTGGCACGAGCTGAGCCGGGATCAGCTTCTCAAGGCTGTGGACAGGCCCGTGTAGGGGGGTGGCTCGCTCTCGGCCGTCCCTGGCCGCGCTCGCCTTTCGGCATCCCTGCCTACAGCTGGTCCAGCAGCTTCTGCGCGTCGTCCTTCAGGGGCGACTTCGGGTTTTTCGCCATCAGCTTCGTCAGCAGGTCCTTGGCGTCCTTGTTGGCGCCCTCTTTCACGAGGATCCGCGCAAGCCTCAGGTACACGTCCAGGTTCGTCGGGTCGTGGGCAATCACGTCGGCGAACGCGGTCTTGGCCTGCGCGGCCTGCCCCGTCTCCGAGTAGGCCAGCCCCAGGTTGTACTCGGTCACGGAGGAGTTGGGCTGGATGGTGAGCGCCTTGGAGAGCTGCGTAATGCTGTCATCGTACTGCTGCTGGTGCAGGTAGGCGTTGCCCAGGTTGTTGTGAACCTCGTAGGAGTCCGGGGCAAGGTCCTGGGCGGCCAGCAGGAGCGGCAGCGCCTTGTCCGGCATGCCGCGCGCATCGTAGAGGCCACCAAGGTTGATGAGCGCCGGGGCGAACTTCGGGTCTTTCTGCACCGCGGTGGAGTAGTAGCGGACCGCCTCATCCGTGTTGCCCAGCTTCTCGTTGGCCAGGCCAAGGATGTACGTGCTGGAAGCGGAGCCGTTGTCCTTGTCCACCGCCTTCTGCGCAAACGGCAGCGCCTCGCGCGGCTTGCCGAGCTTCACCTTCACGGAGGCCATGTTGAAATTGGCCGCCGCGTTTTCCGGGTCCAGCGCCAGGGCCCTGGCAAGCACGCCCTCCGCGGAGGCGTAGTCGGAAGTGGCCATGTACGCGGAACCCAGCTCCCGCAGGTAGCCGGCGTTCGTCGGCGCGAACTGGGCCGCCAGCTTGAAGGAGTCCACCGCGCCGGCCGTGTCTCCCTTGTCGCGCTGCAGGTAGCCCACCATGTACCAGCCGTCGGCGAAGTCCTTCTTCGTGGCCACGGCGGCCTTGAAGGCATCCAGCGCTTTCGCCTTGTCCCCGAGCTGCACCAGTGACATGCCCCGGTTGAAGTGAGCCGAGGTGAAGTCCGGCTTCAGCGCCACGCACTTCTGGAATGAACCCTGCGCGTCCGAGAACTGCCGGGCCCGGTACTGGAGCTTCCCCAGCGCGTACAGCGTGTCCACGTCGTTGGGATTGAGCCGCGCGGCGGCAGCGTACTCCTGCATCGCCTGGTCGGAGAGCTTGCGGCTGTCGTAGACCTCCCCGAGGGTCCGGTGGGCCACCCAGTTGTCCGGGTTCTTTGCGATGGCGGCATTGGAAAGGTCCACCGCCTTCTGGACGCTCGCGGGGTCGTTCGGGTTGTCCCTCAACCAGGAAAGCCCGCCGTAGGCCAGGGCGGTGTCGTTGTCCGGTGCCAGGCTGGCGGCCTGCTCGAAGTCCTTTCGCGCCTCCGCGTAGCGGCCGGCGTTGAATGCGGCGGCCCCGGCCTGCATCAGGTCCTGGACCTTCTTTGCGGTTTCCTTTTCTTTCTGGGACGCGTTTTCCGCGGGTGTCTGCGTCTGCGGCTGCACCGAGATCTGCTGGGGACGGTTCTTCAGGTTGTCGCCGAGCTGGGCAAGGCTTGCCTTCAGCTGGTCCTGCTGCGCTTTCAGCGAGGCCAGCTCGCTCTGCTTTGCCGCGTCGTCGGCCGCCTTCTTCTTTGCCAGGACGTCATCCAGCGCCGCCTTCACCTTCGGGTTGTCAATGCTCAGGGTGTTCAGGATCTTCAGCGCCTCCTCGAACTCCCCTTTGCCGGCGTAGTAGTTGGCCTTCTCAAGACCGTCGGAAAGCTGGGACGCCGCGGCCGCGCGGGAAGCGGTGACGCCGACTATGGCGCCCACCCCGCCGAGGAGGAGGATCCCCAGCAGCACGGCCAGGGGTACGGAAAGCCCGAGGACCTTCGGAGAGGCTTCCTTCTGCGGGCGTGAGCGAGGCGGGCGGGCGGGCGGGCGGGAACCGGAGGAAGAGCCGGCGGAACCGGAGGCCGGGGTGGGAACCCGGCTGGAGTAGGGCTTTGTCATGGGGTCAATCCTTTATGTCGACGTTGACGGGATCCGTCTGGCCGTTGATGGATTCCACGGAGAGGTTCTTCGTGGAGTCCCCGGCGTTGGTGAGGCCTTTCTGCACGTCGTTCAGCAGCGCCTGCTGCCGGGCCAGCTCGGCCTGGCGCGCCGCCTCCTTCTGGTCCTGTACCTTGCGCAGGAGCCCCATCAGCTTCTCAATGGCGGGACGCTGAGGGTCCTGGGGCGCAAGCTGCAGGAAGTAGGCGTAGTCGGAAAGCGAGCCGTCCAGGTTCTGCTGCTTCAGCCGGGCGTTCGCGCGGTTGAGATAGCCTTCCGCCAGGTCCTTGCGGGCGCCGACCGCGCTGGAGTACATGGCCTCCGCCCCGGCGAAGTCGCGCTGGGCGTACAGGTCGTTGCCGATGTTGTAGTAGAACAGCTCCTTGTACGTGGTGGAGACGTCAAGGCCCTTTTTCAGAACGTCGATGGCTTTCTGCGTGTCTCCCAGTTGCTGGTAGATGATGCCCAGGTACAGGTAGGTTTTCTCGTTGGAAGGATCGTCGGTGAGGGCGCTTTCCAGCAGCGGCCGGGCGTCTTGGGGCTTGTTCTGAACGAACAGCGCCTCGCCCCTTGTGAAGTAGTCCGACGCTGCGAAGAGGGCGGTCGCTCCCGTGACGAACAGGAACACCGCAAGGATACGCTTCATGAGACGCCCCCCCATCGTAGAGTATATCGCGGGCCATCCAGCCTGGCGACAGCGGTCTGCGCGGCCGTTCCGCTGCCCCCTACTGAAGATCGTCGGGAAGGCCCCGGGGGTGCTTGATACTATCTTTCCTGGGTAGAGAGGCCCTCCGAGCGGGCTTCCGCCATCTTCTCGTGGACAAAGTCAACCGTGTCGGAGATCTTCTGGATCCGGTCTGCGGAGTCGTCCGTTATCTTGATGCCGAAGGTCTCTTCCATCTCGAAGACGATCTCCGCCACATCCAGGGAGTCCAGGCCCAGGTCCAGCTTCAGATCTTTTTCCGGGGTGAAAGATCCGGCGTCGAGAGACGTGTGGCGCGCAAGCATCGCGATTATTTTCTCCTGTATTTCCATTTTATCCACAGCCAGAACCTCCAACGCTACCAGATCCTTATCTTATACAGGAAACCAGGCCGGGTGTCAAAGCGTTGAACCGCTGGGCGCGTTTCACTATATTCAGGAGCGCGCAAGATGAGACTCCTCTGCATTGCCGACCACGTTGATCCCCTGATTTACAGCACGGGCCTCAAGGAGCGTTACGGCAAGGTGGACCTCGTGCTCAGTGCCGGGGACCTGGCGCTGGGTTACTACGACTTCATCGTAAGCTGCCTCAACCGTCCGCTGTACTTCGTGTTCGGCAACCACCACGTCGAGCAGAAGGGAGCCTACGGCCGGTCCCGGGACGTCTTCGAGCCGGGAGAGGACAGCGCTCGCTGGGAACGCAGCGGCGGCGCGATATGCTTGGATGGCCGGGTGGTGCGCATCCGGGGCCTCATCATCGCCGGGCTGGGAGGGAGCATCTGGTACAACGGGGGAGAGAACCAGTTCACGGACCTGACGATGTTCTTTACCATGCTGAAACTGATGCCCGCCATGCTCTGGCACCGGATCTTCCACGGCAGGTACCTTGACCTGCTCATCACCCATTCCCCGCCCTACGGCATCAACGACCTGCCGGACCCGTGCCACACGGGGTTCCGCGTGTTCCTGTGGTTCATGAGGACATTCCGGCCCCGCTACCTCGTCCATGGCCACGTGCATCTCTATGACCGCAACGCGGCGCGGGAGGCCACGTACGGCAGCACGACGGTGATCAACGCCTACGATCACGTGGTGATCGACCTCGAGGCTTCGCGATGACGGACAGCTCCTTCACCACGATGGCCCGCAGCGACTTCGGGCGCCTGCGGACCCGGGAAACGCTCATGCGGATCCTGTCCCTGCTGAAGTCCCAGCGGGACGAGATGCTGTCACTCGGGGACGTGCGCTCCCTGCTGCGGCCGGAGACGGAGACCTATCGCGGCATGCAGACCATCCCCATCGCGAAGATCGTGGGGAGCGAGGGACGCTACAAGGACTTCAACCGGGCGTTCCTGCCGCGGCACGACAAGCTCATCCGCCGGTGGATGAGCGTGGACATCGCCCACTACAAGGACGTGCACCTTCCCGCCATCCACGTGTTCGAGATCGGCGGCTCCTACTTCGTGCGGGACGGCAACCACCGCGTCTCCGTGGCCAAGGCGCAGGGGACCGAGTTCATCGATGCGGAGGTGATCTCGCTGTCCAGCCGGATCCCGGTGACGCCCGGCATGACGCTTGCCGAGCTGAAGCGCGCCGTCATCGACTTCGAAAGCTCGCGTTTCCTGGAGGAGACCCGCCTGGACCGCCTGCGCCCGGGGTGCCGCATCGAGTTCACGGAAGTGGGCCGCTACGACGAGCTGCTGGGGCACATCCGGGAGCACAAGTGGTACATCAACCTGCGGAAGTCCACGGAGATCCCGTTCGAGGAAGCGGCCGCCTCCTGGTACGACTCGGTGTACTTCCCGGTCATCGAGATATTCCGGGAGACACGGATCCTGGCGCGGTTCCCCCGGCAGACCGAGGCGGACCTGTTCGTCTACGTGGGGCGCCACTGGGGCGAGCTGAGCCAGCGCTACGGGCCGCTGTTCACGCTGGAAGAGGCGGCGGAGGACTTCGTCATATCCCGCAAGGGCATCGCGAAGGCCGCCCGGCGATGGGCGGAAGACCTGGGGGCTTTCTTCCGTCGGCTGCGGGGCGCGGCCCGGAATGCCAAACAGGCCGACCGGGGAAAGGATCAGGCGGCGCCGCCGGTATAGGCGGCGTATTCCTCTTCGGCAAGAAGCCCGGTGAGCTCTGCCGGGTTGTCCATCTCCAGCACCAGGAGCCAGCCTTCACCGAGAGGGTCCCGGTTGACCAGGGAAGCGTTCTGCTCGGCGCGCAGGGCGGCGTTCACTTCCGCGACGCGTCCGGAGACGGGCGCATACACTTCGCTGGACGACTTCAGGGACTCCACCGTGCAGACCACGTCTCCCTGGCGCACGAGGCGCCCGGGCTGCGGAAGGTCCACGTAGGCGATTTCCCCGAGCTCTGACTGCGCGAAATCGGACAGCCCGATCCGGACCCGCCGGCCGTCCGCCTCCACCCACGCGTGGTCCCGTGTGTACAGCCGCATCCGGCGTCAGTCCAGCAGCGGGTTCCCGCCGGAGGGCGGCGGGGCAGAGCCGCCGGACGGGGGCGGGGTGGAGCCGTTGTCAGTCTGCTGGCCCGGGTCCGTCACCCCGGAGCCCGGCCCGGTGAGGTCGGGGTTGTTCAGCAGGGAGTTGCGAAGCGTCTCCAGCGCGTTGTCCGTCTGGGAGGCGTTGTACTCGTCGATCTCGTCGAAGGCCCGCGGCTCGGTGCCGGACAGGAACAGCTCCGTGATCGTCTTCTTGGTGAACGCGGTGGGCAGGAGGCCGGACGTGGCGCTCACCACCACCTCGGAGAGCCCGGACTCGGGCCGCGTGAAGCGCTTCACGGGCAGGTCCCGGTGGATCACCTTCATGAACTGCGCCCAGGTGGGGCCGGCCACCGTGGCACCGGTGACCGCGGTTCCCAGAGACCGGTTTCCTTCGTCGAAACCGTACCACACCGCGGTGGTGACATACGGGGAGAAGCCCACGGTCCAGGCGTCTTCCCAGTTCTGGGACGTTCCCGTCTTGGCGGCGAACGGCTGGCTCTTGTCGCTCCAGATGTCGAGCAGGTTGCCCTGGCCGCCGAGCGTGCCCTGCTTGATCGTGCTCTGCAGGATGCTCGTCATGATGTAGGCGGTCTGGGGGCTCATGATCTGCGCCGCGGCTCCCTTGCGGCTCTCCCGCGCCATGGCCTCCTTGGCCGGCTCCATGATGATCTTGCCGTTCCTGTCCTCGATGTAGCGGATGGCCACCGGCTCGACTTCGCGGCCGCCGTTGGCGAACACGGAGTAGGCGCGCGCCATCTCCAGCGGGGAAACGTAGATCACGCCGAGGCCCAGGGGATAGTAGCGCGGGAAGCGCTTGTCGATCTCCGCGGGGTCCGTCACGCCGAGCATCCGGGCGGCGCGCTGAATGGCCGCGTCGAACCCGATGCCGTCAAGGATCTTCAGGGACGGCACGTTCATTGACTCGGCCAGCGCGTCCCGCAGCAGTACCCGGCCGTGCCACTCACCCTTGTAGTTCAGCGGCTGGTACAGCGTGCCGTCCGCGTTCGTGAACACCACGGGGGCGTCCAGGATCATGGTGGCGGGGGTGAACTTCCGCGAATCGATGGCCGCGGAGTAGTACAGCGGCTTGAAGGAGGACCCCGGCTGCACGCGGGCCTGGGTGGCTCTGTTGAACTGGTCGCTGCGGGAGAACTGCCGTCCTCCCACCATGGCCAGTATGTAGCCCGTGGTGGGGTCCATCGCCACGAGGGCGCCCTGTACCTGGGTCTTTCGGGTCACCGCGAGCGCGCTGCCGATCCCGCCGGTAATCACGTCCTGCGCCTTCTGAAGTCCGAAGAGGTTCGCCGCCAGCTCCACCACCGGCGCCAGGCTCCTGGAGTAGTCCCGCTTGGCCTTGCCCGTGGCGTTCCTGTTCCTGTACATGAAGTCATCAATGCCGAAGGTCAGACCCAGCATGTCGATGACCGGCAGCTCCGATGAGTTGGACGACACCTGCGCGCCCTGGCTGGCCAGGTACATCGCGTTCACCTTGTCGATGTCCGCGGACATCCGCTCGTCAGCCGCCCTCTGGTAGTCCAGGTTCAGCGTGGTGTGCACCACCAGGCCGTCCGTGAGGTAGTTGTAGGACCCGGTGAGCAGGTCCTCCAGCTGCCCGCGGATGTACTCGCTGAAGTACGGCGCTTTGTCCTCCCGGTCCAGGAACGCGCTGGAGTTCGGCCGCGTGTAGTCGTATTTCAGCCAGTAGTCGGAGAACGATTCGTCGGCGTCCTTCTTGCTGACGTAGTGCAGGGACACCATCTGGTCCAGGATCTCGCGCTGCAGCCTCCGGGCGCGCTGGGGGTTGCGGATGGGGTTGTTCAGGGAAGGGCTGGCCAGCTGGATCACCAGCATGGCCGATTCCGCCAGCGTGTCTTCCTGCACGGGGTGGTTGAAGTAGAACTTGCTGGCCGCCTGCACGCCGAGGTTCCCCGAGCCGAAGGGCATCTCGTTGAGGTACATCTCCAGGATTTCCTGCTTCGTGTAGCGGCGCTCCATCTGGATGGCCCACCACAGCTCCACGAGCTTGCGTTTCAGGGAGATGTCGGTGCGGTCGGCGTACAGCCGTCCGGCGAGCTGCTGGGTGATCGTGCTGGCTCCGGACACGTAGCGGCCCGTCACGATGTTGAAGAACGCCCGCAGGAGCCCGCGCGCGCTCACCCCGTGGTGGGAGTAGAAGTTGCGGTCCTCCCGGGTGAGCAGCGCCTCTATGAGGTGCTTCGGCACCTGGTCGATAGTGACCGGTTCCCGGTTCTGCTCACCGAAGAACTCGGTGATCTCGCGGTCGTTGATGTCCAGGATCTTTGTCGGCAGCGGCGCCTGGGGCTCGCCAAACTGCTCCTTCATCGAGATGTTGCGCGTGGCAGCAAGCGCGATGCCCAGCACTACGCCGAGCACCACCGCGATGGAGAAGGCCGCAATCAGAAGCATCTCAAAAGGGGAACGCCGACGCGGAAGTGGACGCACGGCAAAAACTTACGGGAAGGGGGGGGCTTTGTCAATCACGGCAGCCCCCGGCCTCGCGCGTCCTCGCGCTCCCTGGCTACGCAAAAAAAGAGGCCGGCCCCGAAGGGACCGGCCTGCCTGGTGTGGTGTCGGTCGACATAGTAAACTGGGAGGGGAACTATATCTTGGACACCAACACCTTTCTTATCGTCAGGTTACCCGCATGAACTTTAGCCGTCTTCGGCAAGTTCATCGGCTGCTCATCCGGATAAGATCCAGCGGGTCCCGTGTCCCCTGCCGGGTTCTTACCTCGAAGTGCAGGTGAGGTCCCGTGGCCCTTCCCGTGTGGCCGACTGCCCCCAGGATGAACCCTGTGGAAACCTCTTCCCCAATAGTAGCATTGATCGAGGAGAGGTGTCCATAGAGCGTCTCGTAGCCGCCAGGGTGTGAAATCACCACAAAACGACCGAACTCTTCGTTTGTGCCCACCTCTGTCACCCTCCCGTCCCGGGCGGCGTGCACGGGCGTGCCATCCGGCGCCCCGATATCCAGCCCACCGTGGAACTCCCGGGTGCCCGTGAAGGGGTCCGCCCGCCATCCGTAGGGCGAGGTGATTCTTCCCTTGTCGATCGGATTGCGGTACAGCAGCCTCAGGAAATAGGCGCGCTCGACGGCGGAAAATGCATCGTCCGGGAAGAAGGACATCGGCTGCCACTTCCCATCGCGCTGGACGACCACCTTCAGCGCCACCTTGCCGGCTGACTGCCGGGTGGCCAGCATCATCTCCTGGAGGTCCCCCTGGGGGGGATCGTCGATGAAAAGCCCGTCCTGGCTGGGGACCAGGACCTGCCGCCGGGCGCCGAAGGCATCCTTGCTGGATGCCCCGTTGAGCGTCGCCAGCGTGTCGTAACGCAGGCCCAGCCGGGCGTTCAGGGAGAACAAGTCCTCGGCGGGTCGCGGCGTATAGGCGAAAAGGTCCAGGCCGGGGAACACGGCCGCCTGCGGGGTCCTGGACTCCATGACCTGGCGGAACTCCTCCAGCTCCGCCTGCTGCTGGACGAAAAGCGCATCGTCATGGCTGAGGACCCTGATGAGGGGATACTCGGCAGCCCCGAATGCCGCGGCCGAAAGGGAGAATGCAACCAGCAAAGCGGGAAATACGATTCGAGCTCTCACCTGCCTTGATTTTCGGCAAGGAGGCGACGCGCCTTTCGGGCAATTGCGGCGTTTCGCCAGCGTCCGAGAGCCCACGTCAGGAGCCCCCCCGCCAGGGCACCGGCGGACCCCATGATCCACAGGCCCCGGACCAGGAGAGCGGCCGCCGCCCAGGCGCCGCACAGGCCGACCACCACCATGAGCACCGCGAGGAACCCGGCGGCCGTTGAGCGGCGGGGAACCGACGGGTCCCGGGCCGCGGCACGACGCCTCAGGATGGCGCGCACCACGAGGTACACGATGCCGGCGGCCGCGGCGGCTATGACGACCAGGGAGTACGTCCCGCGAGCGCCCGTGGCGAACGCCCACAGCGGCAGGGAGATGACCAGCCCCAGCACGCCGCATCCGGCCACGAGCAGGAGCGCGAAGCCGGCGCTCGCCGCCGCATCACGCCACTGGCTCGCGGTCCGACGCGGGCCGGGCCCGGACGAGGGAAGGGGAGGGGGCACCCGGCTCTCGGGGCTGTTTTCTTCCGTCACGAAGACCCCAGGTCGGCGAGCGCCTTGCGGTAGGCTTCCGCCTCCGCTGTGCGGCCCAGGGCGTCCGCGGCGGAAACGAGCGCGGTGAGCGCCCGCTTCATGTCCTCGCGGAACCCCAGCGTCACGAACACGTTGTAGGACCGCTGCAGCCAGTCGTAGGCCGCCGCCGTGTCTCCCTTTTTCCCGGAGATCAGCCCCAGGGCGTACAGGTCCTTGGCGATGCCCGGGGAGCTTTCCACCCTTTTGTCGTACTGCAGCGCCTGAGAGGCGTACGTGAGCGCCTCGTCGTACCTGCCATCACGGGAGTACACCGAAGAGATCATGTAGTAGTCTGCCGCTGCCTCGGCGTAGTATTTCGCCCCGAGGTTGATCTTCAGGGACCGGTTGAAGTCCTCCAGGGCCGGGGCGGAGTTACCGAGCCCTTTCTCCGCGGTCCCCAGGTCGTGGTAGAGCTGCGCATTCTGGGCGGGCGTACGGCCCTTCTCCTGGCCGGTGCTCTCCTCCTGGAGCGTCGTGCGGGCTTTCTCCGGGTTTCCCTGGGACAGGTACAACTCCCCCAGGTTCACGCGCGCATCGAACAGCAGGGAGGCGGCACCCTCCTCCCGGGCACGGTCGCGGGCCTGGAGAAATACCCCTTCCGCCTCGCCGGCCTGGCCCAGGGCCGTGTAGCACCGACCCACGCCGATATAGGCCTTCACGATCCCGTCCCCGTCATCCACGGACGTGTACTGGCTCAGCGCCTGGGAGAAGAACTGCAGCGCAAGGTCATAGCGGCCCTGCCGGTAGTAGCTCTGGCCGGTGGTCGCCGCCTGGTCGCCTTCCGTCTTCACCGTGATCACCGTGTCCGGCTGCCGCGGCGCGGAGGAGCAGGACACCAGCAGCGCGGCGCACAGGGCGCCCAGGGCCATCATCGCGCGCGGGGCGGTCATCAGAAGTTCTCGTCCCGGTAGCTGGACATCGGGGCGCCGGGCGCGGTGCGGCTGGGCACGCCGCCCTTCAGGAGCGGGTTGTTCTTCGCGGCCTCCAGCACGTCGTTGGCGGTGGACAGCGTGGAGCTTCCCTTTTCCAGGAGGCTGGTCACCTGCGGGCGCGTTCCGTTGACGAACTCCGCAAAGCTCTTCAGCTGCGCGGTGATCTCGTTCACGTTCTTCAGCGCGCTGTCCACCTGGTTGTACAGCTCGTTGGAGTCGTTGAGGAACGTGTCCATGGATCCGGAGGGATCCAGGAGGCGCTTCGCGAGGCCCTGCGTGTTCTTCAGGGAGGCGGTCATCTCCTTCAGGTTCTGGGAGATCACGTCCAGGTTCGTGGAAAGGTCGCCGATGACGCCGCGCGTCTGCACCGAGATGTCGTTCACGTTGTCGGCGATGACGGACACCTTGTCCAGGACCGTGGCCACCTTGGTGTTGATGTCGTCCACGGCGGTGTTGACCTTGCCGGGCGTCTGGGCCAGTCCGTTCACCATGGTCCCCATGGGCCCGCCGCCGCCGTTCAGCGCCAGGTCCACGGTGGACGCCACGCGCCGGATCTCGGCGATGGTGAGGCGCGTCTCGTCCAGCACGGGGTTGAGCTTGGCGATAACCGAGCCGATGACATCGGCATCCTTGGGAATGTCCACCCGGCCTTCCGCCACCAGCGCCTGACCCTCCTCGGTGTCCAGGCTCGGCACGTAGGACCCCTCGGGGACCGGGGACAACGCGTTCTTGCCGGAGTGGAACTTCAGCGTCACGCCCAGGCCGATGGGGCTGGAGGTGAGCTCCAGCACGGAATCGGGCTTCACGCGGTTGTAGTAGGTGTCCTCGATGGTGAACTTCACGTCCACCTCGTTCTGGGGGCTGAGGGAAATGGCGGAGATCTTCCCGATCTCGAACCCCTTCAGGCTGATGGGCATGCCCACGAACAGCCCGGAGGCGGAGGAGAAACGGCTCGTGAACGCGTAGTTCCTGGCGAACCAGCGCTGGTTGACGCCGATGAGCACGAGCACCACCACGACGGCGGCGAGGGCCGCCAGCACGAAGATGCCCACGATCTGGTCCGCAAATCGAATCTTGAACTTCATCGAGTTCCCCGATCCTATCCCCGGCGCGCCGAGCGCGTCAACGTTGAGCGCGTCCTCTCACGGCGCGTCGGTGTCCAGCAGTTCCAGCAGGTCGGTGTCGTACGAGGCAATGTCCTTCAGCACCTCGGACAGGATGGCGCGCACGCGCGCCACCCGGGACCGCTTCACCTCGTCGAAGGGGCCGGCGGCGATCACCCGGCCGGCGTCCATGACCACCAGGTCGTCGGCCAGCACGGAGGTGAGCTGCGCGTCATGCGTCACGGCGATGATCGTGGTCCCGCGGGCCTTCAAGTCGTGGATGATGCGGTGGATGTGCTCGCTCATGGCGTGATCGATGGACAACGTGGGCTCGTCCATGAACAGGAGCCCCGGCTCGGTCACCAGGGCGCGCAGCAGGGAGGCGATTTTCTTCACGCCGCCGGAGAGGGCCGCCGGACGGTCGCCGGCCGATCCCTCCATGCCGACCCGCTCCAGCGTCCTCACCACGCGGCGGTTGCGCTCCGCCTCCGGCAGGTGGGAGAAGTGGACCTGCAGCGGAAGGGCCAGGTTCTCGAACAGCGTCTTGTTCTCCCACAGGGCGCCGTCCTGGAAGACGAACCCGCAGTGACGCCGCATGGCGAGCAGCGCGCGCTCCGACATCTGGAACACGTCCCGCCCATGGAACCGCACCTGTCCGTCATCCGGCGGGACCAGCCCCGCGGCGACCTTCAGCAGCGTGCTCTTCCCGCACCCGGAGGGACCCATGATGACCGTGCTGCGTCCTTCGGTGAAGCTCACCGAGATGTCGCGCAGCGCCTCGAAGCCGCCCAGCGTGAGTCGGATGTTCTCCAGGCTGACGATCGGGTCCACCGATGCTCCCCCTACAGGTAGTACACGAGCGTGATCACGGCGTCCGCCAGGAAGCACAGCACGAACCCCTGGCCGACGGCCTTGATGGCGGCGCGCGGTATCTCGGTGACGGAGGCGCTCACTTTGAACCCGTGGAACGTGGCCACCACGGAGGTGATGACGCCGAAGACGAAGCTCTTCAGCACGCTGGACAGGATGTCGCGCGGCTGCAGCGTGCGCATCAACGTGGCGAAGTACTCCAGGAACGGGACCGGGTGGATGAGCTGCGCCACGATGAACGAGCCGGCCAGGCCGAAGAGGTTGAAGTACACGGTAAGGGCCATGACGGAGATCGTGACGCCCAGCACCCGGGGCACCACGAGGTAGGAGATGGGATTGATTCCCACCGCGAGGTAGGCCTCCACCTCGTGGGACACCACCATGTTGCCCAGCTCGGTGGCGATGGCGGTTCCCGACCGGGCAATGATGATGAATGCCGTGAGGATGGGGCCCAGCTCCCGGGTGATCACCACGATCAGGATGGAGTGCAGGAGGCTGGTCTGGCCGAACCTCGGCAGCACGGTGCTTCCCTCCACGATGATCACCGCGCCGATGGACAGCGCGATCAGGGAGATCACGCTCAACGCCTCCACGCCGGTGAACAGGATCTGCAGGACGAGCACGTGGAACGCCACCTGCCGGCGGCGGAGGAACAGCGCGACCTCCTTCAGCACCAGGAGGAAGAATCCCAGCGCGTACGCGTAGTCCCGTGCCTTGCTGTTGGCCCATCTGCCGAGTGCGGCGACCATGTGGGAGCGAGTATAGTTCAGGCTTCCGAGGGATTCAATGAAGCAGCCCCGCCGGGCCGGTCGGTCCCGGGCTCCCCGAAGAGGAACGGCGCGGCCAGCGCGTCCGGCACCTCCCGTGTCGCCGTGCTCTGGCCCAGCCTCCGGTTGGGGATGTGCTCCCCGTGAAAGTCGGACCCGCCGGTGACGATCAGGCCCAGGGAGGCCGCCAGCCTCTCGAAGCGGTGGCTCTCCTTCAGCGTGTGGTTGGGGTGCCACGCTTCCAGCCCGGAGAGCCCCTGGTCGGCGCAGCTGGCAACGAAGGTGCGCAGCGCGGGGCCGTGGAGGCCCAGGGACACGGGATGGGCAATGACGGCGCGGCCGCCGGCGGTACGGATCAGTGCGGTGGCCTCCGGGAGGGGAAGGCAGGCACGGGGCTCGTAGTACGGCATTCCCTTGCCGATGAGGCGCTTGAACACCGCGTCGATGGAGCTCACGAGCTTGCGTCGGACAAGGACCTGGGCAAAGTGGGCACGGCTCACAATGTCCCCGCCGGCTGCCTGCTCGATCTCCTCCATCGTGATGGGAAACCCGGCCGCCTGCAGCCGCGCCACCATGCGCAGGTTGCGCTCCCGCCGGGCCTCCTGGATCCGCGACAGCGCCTCCCGCAGGGGCGCCGTGTCCCCCGACAGGCCGAGCCCGAGAAGGTGAAACTCGCCGGAGTCGCACTCGATCTCGATCTCGACCCCGGGGATGAAACGCAGGCCCGTCCCGCGGGCGCGCTCCTGCGCGGCGGCAATCCCGTCCAGCGTGTCATGGTCCGTGAGCGCCAGCGCGCTCAGGCCGATGCCAAGCGCCTTGTCGATGAGCCGGGCCGGGGGGAGGGACCCATCCGAAGCCGTGGAGTGCGTATGCAGATCGATCATGCGAAGGTCCCCGCCATGGCGAGCTCGTGTATAGCACGGGGGCGCGATTCGGCAAAGCGGGCACCGTGGCCCTCCGGCTCAGCGCTGCCCGTCGAGAGCCTTCCTGACGGTCGCCAGGAGCGCCGAGGAGGAGAACGGCTTGTGGATGACGATCTCCCCACGGCATTCGTGCGCCAGGCGTCCCGAGGTATGGCCGGTCATGAACATCACCTTCATGCCCGGGTGAGCGCCGCGGAGCCGGGAGGCGAGCTGCGTTCCGCTGATGCCCGGCATGACGAGGTCGGTGAGAAGCAGGTCATACCCGCTGTCGGAGCGGGCATAGATCTCCAGCGCCTCCTCCCCGGTCTCCGCTTCCCGGACCCGGTAGCCCCCGGCCTCCAGGAGGCGCCGGACCAGCCGCCTCACGGTAGCGTCGTCCTCCACAACGAGAACGGACCCCGTGCCGGCAACGGCGGCATCCGCGTCGCCGGAGGCTTCCGGGGTTTCCGGGGCCGACACTCGCGGGAGGGACACGACAAAGAGCGAGCCGGCACCGACCTTGCTCTCCGCCCGAATCCTGCCCCCGCTCTGCTTCACGATCCCGTACACGATGGAAAGCCCCAGGCCGGTGCCCTTCCCGTGGCCCTTGGTGGTGAAAAACGGCTCGAAGACGCGGGAGAGTGTCTTCTCGTCCATCCCGTGGCCGGTGTCACGGACTGAGAGCTGCACGGTGGTGTCCGTGGCGATCACGCCGATGGAAAGGGAGCCCCCTCCCGGCATGGCATCCCTTGCGTTCACCGCGAGGTTGAGCAGGACCTGCTCCATCTGGCCGGGGTCCACGGTGACCCAGTACGGCTCGTCCCCGACCTGGACGGTGAGGCGGATATCCTCTCCCAGGATCCGGTCCAGCATGGCCTCCGAGCGCTGCACCAGCTCGGTGAGCTCCACCGTTCGTGGCTGGGCGTCGCGCCGGCGCGCAAATGCCAGGAGCTGGTGCGTGAGGGAGGTGGCCCGCCCGGCTGCCTCCTCCACGTGCTCGATGTCGTTCAGGATCTCGGCGTGATCGCCAATATGCTCCCGCATCAGCGAGCCGTAGCCCAGGATCACCTGGAGGATGTTGCCGAAGTCGTGGGCCACGCCGCTGGCCAGCCGGCCGATGGCCTCCATCTTGGCTGACTGGGAGAGCTGAAGCTCCAGCGCCTTGCGGTCGGTGATGTCTGTCACCAGGTACATCACCGCCGGTCGGCCGTCCCAGTCGATGCGCCGGCCGGCTACCTCGATCCAGCGCGGCTCTCCGCGGCGGTGGATGAACCGCAGCGTGGACGGCTCGTGCGGCTCGTTGCTCTCCAGGCTCTGACGGTAGCTCTCCCGCAGGGCGGGCAGGTCCTCCGCGTGGACGATCCGCTCGAGCTCCATGCCCGTCATCTCGTTGATTCCGTAGCCCGCGGCCTCCGCAAGCCTCCGGTTGAGATACGCGATGCGCCCGTCCACGACCACCGCGATGCCTTTCGGCGCCGTTTCCACGAGGACCCGGTACTTGTGCTCGTCACGGGACCCCACCGCTTCCAGGCCCAGCACAAGGGCCGCGAACCCGGCGCACTCGAGCAGGAACCGCAGGAGCGCGGTGGTCGGGCTTTCCTGGAGGATCCGCGGCCCGCTTCCCATCGTGAACCAGATAGCGGCGTTGCACGCCACGCCGAGGGCCGCCACGGCAAGACCCACGCGCCGGCCTTTCAGCCGGGTGGCCACGGCGAGCGGCAGGACAAAGAGGGCGCCGAACAGCCCCGAGCGGTCCACCAGCCGGGTCAGGAGTGGCGCGCCGATCGCGTAGGGAAGCGCGGCCAGCGACAGCTTCAGGGTGACTGCTCGAGCGCGAGACATCAGGCCTCCCGGGAAACGGGGCGATGGTACCACGGTTTCCTTTCCGGCGGGTGAACATTTTCCGACCGCTGCAACTTCTGGCCCTCCAAGCATTTGACAGTCCGCTGACTCCTTCTGTACAGTCGAGCCATGGACGCGACTTTCAGCGCGCCGCGTGGCATGGGAGGCACGCACCAGCCTCCGCCGGACAAATCCATTACTCACCGGGCGCTGATGCTGGCAGCCGTCTCCGCCTCCTCCAGCTACATTCATCGGCCGCTTGCCACGGGAGACTGCATCTCCACTCGCCGCTGCCTTCAGAGGCTCGGAGTCTCCTTCCAGGAAGACGGGGACGGGTTGCGGGTCACCGGCACGGGCCTCCGCGGATTCTCCGAGCCGGCGGGGCCGCTGGACGCGGAGAACTCCGGCACCACCACCCGGCTCCTGTCGGGGCTGCTCGCCGGCCAGGATCTCTTTGCCGTGCTCACGGGAGACGGCTCCCTCCTGCGCCGTCCCATGGCGCGCGTGGTGGAGCCGCTGCGCCGCATGGGAGCGCGGATCGAAGGCAGAGACCGCGGCCGGCTCGCCCCCCTGTGCTTCCTGCCCGGGTCCGGGCGCCTGCAGCCGGTGTCCTGGAACCTCGAGGTGCCCAGCGCCCAGGTGAAGAGCGCCGTGCTGCTTGCCGCGCTCCGGGCGGAAGCGCCCTGCGCGATCACCGGCGAGGTGGCGTCCCGGGACCACACCGAACGGATGCTGCGCGCGCTGGGCGTTTCCCTGGAGAGCGGGGACTCGGGGCTCCGACTGAGCCCGCCGGACAGCCTGCCCGGGTTCGAGGCGGAGGTCCCGGGGGACGTTTCCTCCGCGTCATTCCTGATCGCTGCGGCCCTGGTCACGGGAGGGGAGGTCACCATCCGGGATTGCGGGCTGAACCCGACCCGCCTGGGCTTCGTGGAAGCGGTCAAACGCATGGGCGCCTCGGTCCAGGTGACCGTGGAGCGCTCCTCCCTGGGAGAGCCGATCGGGACCATCCACGTGGCAGCGGGTGCGCTCTCGGGGACAGATGTCACGCCCGGGGAAGTGCCGGAGCTGATTGACGAGATACCACTGGTGGCCGTCCTCGGCCTTTATGCGCGGGGAGTCACCCGCGTGCGCGGTGCCGGGGAGCTTCGCGTCAAGGAGAGTGATCGCCTTGCCATGATCCGGCAGATGGCGGAATCACTCGGCGGCCGGATCGAGGTGTTCGAGGATGGTTTTGCCGTGGAAGGGCCCCAGAAGCTTCGGCCAGGAACCGTGGACCCGCAAGCCGATCATCGCATCGCCATGGCAGCCGCGGTGGCCGGGGCGGGAATCGCCGGGGGCGCCCGCGTGAGAGACTTCGACTGCTCCCGGGTGTCCTACCCGGACTTCATACGGGACTTCACGTCCCTGGGCGGCCAGGTGGCCTGACGGTCATGCCGGAAACCCCGTCCGCGTCGCGCCCATTGTCGTTCTCCGTTGACGGGACGCTCACCGAGATCGCGTTCACGGACACCCCGTCCTGCCCGGAGGCCACCGTGACGGTGTTCGATGCCAACACGGCCAGCCGTTTCTCCGGGGGCGCGGCACGGGCGCTTCGGCTTGCCGCCGGTGAGCGGGCCAAGCAGTGGGAGAGCGTAAGCGCCATCCTGGAGGAGTGCGCGCGGTCCGGCATGGGCCGTGACGGGACGCTCGCCGGCGTGGGCGGCGGAGTCGTCTGTGACCTGACCGCGTTTGCCGCGTCCCTGTACATGCGCGGGTGCCGGCTCGTGCTGGTCCCCACCACGCTCCTCGCCATGGTGGACGCCTCCCTCGGGGGAAAGACCGGCATCGATTTCCTGGGCACCAAGAACCTCGTGGGCACGTTCTATCCCGCGCACCGGATCCTCATCGCGCCGTCCGCCCTGGAAGGACTGCCGGACCGGGAGTACCGCTCGGGGCTCGCGGAGGTCATCAAGACGGCGATCATCGGGGACCCCGACCTCCTGCAGACGCTGGAAACCCGCCGCGACCAGGTGCTGGCGCGCGAGCCCGGCATCGTGCGGGAGATGATCCGGCGCAGCCTCGCGGTGAAGGGACGCATCGTATCGGAGGACCCGAGGGAGCGCGGCATCCGCGCCCTGCTGAACCTCGGTCACACCTTCGGCCACGCGCTGGAAAGCGCCACGGGGTTCGACGGGTGGACTCACGGGGAAGCCGTGGCGTGGGGAATGGGTCGCGCCCTCCGGGCCGGCGTGCGTTTCGGCATGACGCCGCCCGCCTTTGCCGAGCGCGTGCGGCGCCTTCTTTCCGATTACGGCTACCGGCTGGAAGCCGGGGTGACCTACCCGCAGCTTGCCCCGTCGTTCGGCCTGGACAAGAAGCGCGCCGCGGGACGCACGCGGCTGGTCATCCCCTGCGGGGCCGGGGACGTGCGCCTGCGGGAAGCCTCGCCGGAGGACCTGGCGGCGGCGCTCGCGGAGCGGTAGCAGGGAGGAGCGAAAAAAGTCATGAAGATCGACAAGGCAACCTTTGAGCAGCACGTGCGGTTCTTCGACCAGGGAGCCACCATCTTCAAGGAGGACGACGAGGGCAGCGAGATGTTCATCATCATCAGCGGTCTCGTCGAGATCAGGAAGTCCACCGGCACCTCCTCCAGCAAGATCCTCACCGCGCTGCAGAAGGGTGACATGTTCGGCGAGATGGCGATCATCGAGAAACAGCCCCGCTCCGCCTCCGCCGTGGCGGTGCAGCCCACCAAGGTCCTCGTTCTCAACGAGAAGCTGTACGACAGCATGATCGGGACGAACCCGGATTTCGCCCGCAAGATGAACAAGGTGCTCTCCGAGCGCATCCGGCGGGCGGACGCGATCATCCAGAACATCATGACCACCAACCGCCAGAACCAGCTCTGGGCAGGACTCGTGCAGTATGCCCGGGAGAAGGGCGTGGCCACGTTCAAGGGCAACCGGGTGAGCATCACGGAGTTCACCGCCTGGGCCGCGAACCACCTCGGCATGACGGACAAGGACGTGCAGGCCATCCTGGCGCAGTTCCTTAAGCGGGGCGTGGTGGACTATTCCGCGCGCGGCAAGGAAGAGATCCTGGTACAGAACAAGCACGACGTGGTCCTGCCGGAGTAGAGCAGACGGACCCGTTTCTCGCGCCCGGTCGGCGCGCTGTTACTCCTCCAGCATCTCCGAGATCAGGTGGTAGAGCTGGTTCACGGTCTCCCGGTCGCCCGGGCCCAGCGCGTCACCGGACTCCTCCGCCAGGCTTTCCAGGCTGGCCAGGGTCTCCGTTCGGGCGGTCAAGAGGCTCTTCTCCGGCTTGAACCAGTAGTTGCCTTTCCAGTCCGTGTACAGCGTGAGGAAGCCTATCCGCTTGCTTTTCTTCTGCAGGGGACACAGGCACAGCAGCCGGGGAAGGTGCTCGCACAGCTCCCGCCCGCTCGATGCGGAGGGGAACGTCCGACCCGCCGGCCAGCCTTCCCAGACGCCCTCCTCGGTGTGCAGGTACGGGGCCAGGGAGAGGATGACGCCGAGCTTCATGGTGGAGAAGATCTCCCGGCCGTCCCACAGGATGGTGCCGCGCACGTTCTTGAAGCTCGGGAGGCTCGCCGGCGATATCTCCTGGAGCACCGGGCGAAGCTTTTCCCACTCCATCGTCACCATCTTGCGGCCGCCCTTGCCCACGCGTATGGGGAACGCCTGGGAGCCGATGCGGATCTGGTTCGTGAAGTCGCGCGCTTTCTCCCGGGGCTTTTCTCGTCCCCGCTCGGGCGGCGCACCGGCCCGGCCCTCCACGGCCTCCGCCCCGCCGAACTCCTCCTGCAGGATGGGGGAGATGCGGCCGAGCATCTGGCGGCGGAGCGGAGACACGGAACGCGCGTACATCCGGGACGTGCGAACGATCTCTCCCGCCACGATGTAGGCGGGGGTTTCCCGGAACATGAGGGACCCCGGGTGGA
>DASRZR010000022.1:0-3009 GCA_035686185.1 Spirochaetia bacterium
TGGTGCTGGACGTGATGCTCCCCGGCCAGGACGGGATCACGCTCTGCCGCAGGCTGCGGGACCGCGGCAACCACGTGCCGGTGCTGCTGCTGACGGCACGCGGCTCCGTGGAGGACCGGGTCCAGGGACTGGACGCCGGGGCGGATGACTACCTCACCAAGCCGTTCTCTTTCGATGAGCTCAGCGCCCGCCTGCGCGCGCTGCTGCGCCGGCCGCGGACGGAGGCATCGGTCGTGATGCGGGCCCGGGGGATCACTCTGGACCCGGCGCGCCACGAGGTGACCGCTGCCGGGGCGCCGGTGACGCTCACGTCCAAGGAGTTCTCGCTCCTGGAGCTGCTCCTGCGCCACCCCGGCCAGGTGCTGACCCGGGAGCAGATCATGGTGCAGGTCTGGAGCGGTGACTTCGAGGGCGGCAGCAACGTGCTGGAAGTGCACGTGAAGAACGTCCGGCGAAAGCTGGCGGAGGCAGGTCACGATGAAGAAGTCATTGAAACGGTTCGTGGACTGGGCTACCGGTTCAAGGCCTGACCCGTTCCGCTCGGCGCGCTGGAAGCTGACGGCGGTCTACTGCGCCATCCTGGCGGTCATCGTGGGCATCCTGAGCGCGTCCCTGTACGAGTTCCACTCCCACGACGTGGACCGGCTCGGCCGGCGCGGGTACCGCGCGGAGCCGCGGCTCGCCGTCCCGGGACCGGTGATCACCCGCGATCTCGGGGACGCGGACGGGGAACCGCCGGCGGACGTGGCCGAATACCTGGAACGCCTGGGCCGCAACATCCTGATGGCGGACCTGATCACGCTGCTGGTGGGCGGCGCGCTCAGCGCCTTTCTCGCCGGGCGGACGCTGCGGCCCATCCGCTCCGCCGTGGAATCGGAGAAGCAGTTCTACGCCAACGCGGCGCACGACCTTCGCACGCCGCTCGCCGTCATGCGCAGCGAGGCGGAGGTGGCGCTGCGCTCCCCGGCGCTTCCGGAGGCGGAGGCCCGGCGCATCGTGAAGAGCTCCCTGGAAGAGATCAACCACATGTCCGTGATGGTGGAGCAGATGCTGGACCTCGCGCGCGGCGCGGGCTGGAGCGGGACAGACCGCCAGTCCGTGCCTCGCGGCACCGTGGACCTCTCCGTGCTGGCCCGGGGAATGGTGGAAAAGACGCGGGCCCGCGCAGAGCAGCAGGGGGTCCAGGTCACGCACCATGCGGCGGAGCCCGCCGGCGTCCGCGGGGACGAGCATGCGCTGCAGCGGGCCCTGGGCAACCTGCTTGCCAACGCGCTCACCTACACGCCGTCCGGCGGGAGGGTGGACGTGTCCGTGGAGAAAGCCCACGGGCACGTGACGCTGCGCGTGAAAGACACCGGGATCGGGATCCCGCCGGCTGACCTGCCGCACATCACGGAGCCGTTCTTCCGCGGGGACCGTGCGCGCGGGGTCCACCCCGGCGGCGCCGGCCTGGGGCTTACCATTGTGAAAGACACGGTGGCCTCTCACGGCGGCACGTTCCAGGCCTCCTGCGGGGAACCCGCGGGCACCACGATCACCCTGAGGTTCCCCGCCCTGTAGCCCGGGCGCCCGCCGCCTGCCTGTCCGGCGCCCGCTGGTTGGCCGAACGGACCGAACGCCGCCCTCATCGCCCCCAGAAAGAAAGTTCTGTTAGCAGCCTCCATCTTCAGGTTGTCTTCAGGTTGGGAGTCGAGACTTGAAGCACGGAGGACATGATGAAAAGCAGCTCAAGAAAAGTGATCCTGGCGGCAGCGGCCGCTTCGGCGCTGGGCATGGCGGCAAGCGCCGCGGTCGGCGGCCAGGCGAAGAACGTCGCGCTCACCAGCGGCACGTTCACCGGCAAGCGCGAATACGCGTACTACGGCTGGGTGAAGGTGCAGGCGGTCGTCAGGAACGGAACCGTGACGGACGTGAAGGTCCTGGAATACCCCAACGACAACGGGCGCTCGCGCTACATCAGCAGCGTGGCCATCCCGTACCTCGTGCAGGAGACCGTGGGCGGCCAGAGCTGGAAGGTTGACCTGGTGAGCGGCGCCACGTTCACCAGCACCGCGTACGAGAAGTCCCTGCAGGAAGCCCTGCAGCAGGCCGGCCTCTGAGAAGCCGGGCACGACGGGAGGCGGGGAAATGCGACGCACCGAGCTGATCATGGGCATGCCGATCACCGTGGTGATTCCGGACCGCGAGGCGGAGGACCGGGCGTCCCGCAAGGGCGCCTGGTTTCCCACGCTGGACGCCGCGGCGGACGCGGTGTTCGCAAGCTTCCGCGCCGTGGACGAGCGCTTCAGCCCGTACAAGGAGGGAAGCGAGACCCGCCGGATAGACCGGGGCGAGCTGGATCCCGCCGATGCCAGCAACGAGATGAAGGAAGTCCTGCGGCTGGCAGAGGACACGCGCCAGCGCACGGACGGGTACTTCGACGTGCGGTTCAACGGCCGGTTCGATCCCAGCGGCCTCGTGAAGGGCTGGGCCATCTGGAAGGCCGCCCACCTCCTGGACGAGGACGGCTTCATCAGCTTCTGCATCGAGGCCGGCGGCGACATCGAGGTGCGCGGCGCCAACGAGGAAGGAAAGCCCTGGGTCGTGGGCATCCGAAGCCCGTTCCAACCGTCCCTTCTGATACGGCGCCTGCAGCTCCCGTCCTGCGGGATCGCCACCTCCGGCACCTACATCCGCGGAGATCACATCTACAACCCCCGGACCGGCGGGAAGGCGAACGAGATCGCCAGCCTCACGGTCATCGGGCCGAACGTCTACGAGGCGGACCGGTTCGCCACGGCCGCCTTCGTCATGGGCGAAGAAGGCATACGGTTCCTGGCGGGCGTTCCCGACCTGGAAGGCTACATGGTGGATTCGCGCGGAACCGCGACGTTCACCCCGGGGTTCACGAGGTACCTGGCAGCATGAAACAGCTTCTCGATTCATTCCTTGACCGTTTCACGATGTACCGGCTCACGCTGTACTACCTGGCGGGGCTGGTCGCGCTGGGCTTCCTGCTCAGCCTGGGGG
>DASRZR010000023.1:0-5187 GCA_035686185.1 Spirochaetia bacterium
CGGCATCCCCTCCTTTGCGCAGCTTGCAAGCGATCCGAACGACCGGATGTACACCGACCTGAAACAGTGGGAGGACCGTGGTCTCCTGCCCAGCCTGCCCCAGCTTCGGCCCTACCCGATCCAGCTCCTCAAGACCCTGCTCTCCACGGTGCAGGACAGGGGAACGCCGGATGATGCGGCGCGCGCTCGAGAGTACTACGGCCAGATTGACGGCGAGATCCAGTTCCACCCCGGTGTCGGCGCGGAAACGCGCACGGACGGAAACGAGGTTTACACCCAGCTCACCATCGGCAGTCCGTTCCAGGGCACGCTGGACCCCGCGGTGACCTACTCCGGCTGGCTCGCCGGGGTGGTGAACAACGCGCCCGGAGATGCCGTGCTGCCGGAGTACGGACGGTCCACGGTGGACTACATCACCGACGGTGGCGTGCACCCCATCGGGAGCACCGGCTTCACGCCGCGCGTGTCCTCCGCAAGCGCGGCGGCGCTCGGCTCCGACACCTTCTACTTCCAGGCCGGAGACATCCGCGGCTCGTGGGGGCCGTTCTGGGGAGATAACGCGGTCCTGAGCCCCCTGTCCCCGCAGACCGGGCAGTTCTCCCTGGTCTACCGGGGGCAGTCGTTCACTGTCTCGGAATCCGTGATGGCCCTCTCCGCGGTGGACAGCACCGGCGCGGGCACGCCGACCTCCGGGAAGTACCTGGCGCTGCACGGGCTGGACGTGTATCCCCTGCCATGGCTTTCCGTCGGGATCTTCGAGTCCGTGGTGTGGGGCGGAAGGTTCGAGCTCCTGTACCTGCTGCCGTTCGCCGTTCACTACTACACGCAGGGCCTCGTGGGGTTCCCGGACAACTCCTTCATCGGCGTAAATGCAACGGTGCGGCTTCCGGAGGCGGTCCGGCTGGACTTCCTGTTCTACTTCGACGACATGTCGTTCAACGATCTGATCAGGCTGAACTTCAACACGCGCATGAAGTTCGCGTTTCAGACCGGCGCGACCTGGGCGCCGGACCGGCCGTTGCTCAAGAGCCTGGCGGTGGAAGCGCTGGTGGTGACCCCCTACACCTACTCCCACCAGGACGACACGACCGACCTGACAAAAGCGAACTACGAGGACTACACCAACTCGGGACAGAACATCGGCCCCTCGCTGCAGCCGGACTCCCTGCGGCTGGAAGCGCGGGCCCTCCTGCGGCCTCTGCCCGCACTTGACGTCACGCCGTTTGCCCGGCTGATCCTGCACGGCAACGCGTCCTCCGACGCGCCGTTTCCCGACTCCGGCAACGGCACGATCTTCGACAACGGGTACACAACGAGCGGGGAGGCGTTCAACACGTTCCGCTTCCTCACGCAGTCGGTCATCGAGAAGACCATCCAGGTGGGCGCCAGCGGGGCGATCTACCTCCACCTGCCGGTGGGCACGGGCAAGGTGTTCCTGGAGGAGACGCTGCAGTACCGCATGGACGCCGGCCTTGTCAGAGGGGACACCGCGCTCAGCAACTTCCTCACCGCCGGTTTGTACTGGCAGTATTGACCCGGCCCATGGCGAAGCTCATCGTCATCGCCACGCCCATCGGCAACCTGCAGGACATGACGTACCGGGCCGTCCGCGTGCTCGGAGAGCTGGACGCACTGGGCTGCGAGGACACGCGACGCACCCGCGTCCTGTTCGAGGCGTACGGGATCGCAAGCCCGCGCACCATCTTCTCCTACCGCGAGGCCAACGAGGCACGGGCAGAAGAACGCGTGGTGGGCCTGCTCCGCGACGGCCTGTCCGTGGGCATCTGCTCGGATGCGGGCTACCCGGGCGTGAGCGACGCCGGCTACCGGCTCATCTCCCGGGCCGTGCAGGAAGGCTTCGACGTGGAGGTGATTCCCGGCGCCGGCGCCGTCGAGCCCGCGCTCCTGTCCTCCGGGCTTCCCACCTCGAGTTTCACGTTCAAGGGCTTCCCGCCCCGGAAGCCGGGACCGCGGCGGCGGTTCCTCGAACAGGACAGGGACCTCCCCCACACGCTCGTGTTCTACGAGTCACCGTTCCGCGTGGCGGTGCTTCTCCGAGACGCCCGGGAGGTCTACGGCGATCGGCGGGCCGCGGTCTGCATCGAGCTCACGAAGAAGTTCGAGCGCATTCACCGCGGCACGCTCGGTGAGCTGGCGGCCCGGTTTGCCGCGGAGCAGATCAAGGGGGAAGTCACCGTGGTGATCGCGGGCAACAACCCGAAGTTCCTCGTTGAGGACGACGAGCCTGACGAGCCGACGGATCCCGGTTTGGAGTGAGCCGACCGGGCACGCGCTTTTCTTGACACGGCTCCCGGGCCGACCGTAGGATGACCCATGGCGAAGCTCTGGGAGAAAACCTACTCGCTGGACGCCTTGATGGAGGCGTTCACGGTTGGCGATGACTACCGCCTTGATTCACGCCTCGTCAACGCGGACTGCGCCGCCAGCATGGCCCACGCCGAGATGCTGGCGGGCATCGGGCTGCTCAGCGCCCCGGACCTGGCCGCGCTGAAGGGAGAGCTGAGGCACATCGTCGAGCTGAACGACCACGGCGCCTTCACGATCCAACCCACGGACGAGGATGTACACACCGCCATAGAGAACCACCTCGTGGCCGCGGTGGGGGACGCGGGCAAGCGCATCCACACCGGTCGGTCCCGTAACGACCAGGTGCTGGTTGCGCTGCGCCTGTGGACCCGGGGGTTCGTGTTCGCGTTCCACGAGGCGGGGCTCGGACTTGTGCGCCGGCTCCTCGACCTGGCGCAGAAGCACGCCACCACGCCAATGCCCGGACGCACCCACCTTCAGACCGCAATGCCCTCTTCCGTCGGGCTGTGGGCCGGTTCCTGGGCGGAGGAGCTGCTGGATGACCTCCAGCTCGCCCGGCACGCCTTTGAGGCGACAGACTGCTGTCCCCTGGGATCCGCCGCGAGCTACGGCGTGCCGCTCCCGCTGGACCGGGAGAAGGTGGCGGACCTGCTGGGTTTCTCCCGGACCCAGAACAACGTGCTGTACGCGGCCAACAGCCGGGGCAAGCTGGAGGCCGTTGTCCTGGAGGCCGTGGAGCATACCGCCCTCACGCTGTCCCGCATGGCCCAGGACCTGATCCTGTTCTCCCTGCCGGAGTTCGGGTATTTCTCCCTTCCCGCGGAGCTGTGCTCCGGTTCCAGCATCATGCCTCAGAAGAAAAACCCGGACGGCCTGGAGCTGCTGCGGGCGCGCAGCGCCTCCATCAGCGCACACCTTGTGGCCATGAAGAACGTCCTTCGAGCGCTCCCCGGCGGGTACAATCGGGACCTGCAGGAGACCAAGGGCCCCTATCTGGCCGGCTGTGAGCAGGGGCTTGCGTGCGTCCGGGTGATGGACGTGACCGTGCAGAAGCTGGTCGTGAACGGGGAAGCTCTCCGCCGCGCGTTCACGCCGGACATCTTTGCCACCGATGCGGCCCTGGAGCTGGTGTCCCGGGGTGTGCCATTCCGTGACGCCTACCGCCAGGTGGGAACCTCCCTTGGCTCTCTCTCGGGCAGGGATCCGGAGGCGGCCATCGGCGCGCGGCGCTCCACCGGCACCACGGGTAACCTGAGGCTGGACGTGCCCAACGCGGCCGCCGGCCGGCACCAGGAGTGGCTGGAAACCGAACGCGACCGGCGCGAGCAGAAGATCCGGCAGCTCGCCGGCGCGGCCGTGGAGCTGTTCCGCGACCCGCTTTCAGGATCAGGGGGAAAGAAGGGCCCCTGACAGCAGGGAGCGGACCGGGGCCGGCTGCCGCGGCGCCGCCATCGCGTCCGTATCCGAGAGGAAGGACAGCGAGCCCGTTCCCGTGCGGGCCGTCACGCGCGTCCGGCCGAACCCCATGAGAAGGCCGCGCTCGGTCCGGATCCGCCCCACCGTGATGGTCCCGGAGACAGACCGAAGGTCAAAGCCGTAGTCCTCGATACCGGCAGACATGCCGATCTCAACAGAACCCGACTCCGAGATGAACTCCGAGCTGCCGGACAGTCGCACGCGGCTGCCCGTGATCGCTCCGGACACCGTTCGCAGCCGGCAGCGTACCCCCGCCAGCCCCTCCATCCTGACCGGCGCGGAGCGGGTCTGGACCAGCAGGGAGGCGCCGGGCGGCACGCGCACGACGATGCGTGCATCCCCGTCGGCCGGCATCCAACCGTCTCCCTCGACCCAGGCGTACAGCGTAGAGCCGTCTCTCTCCTGGCACAGATGCGTGCGAGGAACCTCGTCCCAGGGGAACTCCGCGGCCACGGGGGACTCGAACAGGGCCTCCGCAACGGGCCCCGCAAGCGCCAGCACGGGTACCACGGCTGAGCGAATGTCCACGACGGTTACCCCCGCGGGGTCAGGCGCATCCTCCGAAGCCCCGGAGGCGCATGCCACGACCGCAGACATCACCATGATGCCCGCCGAAACCATCGCCCGCCTGCGCACCTTCCCTCCTCCTCCCTGCATTGAACACCACGTTGCTTCCTGGCGCGCACCGCGCGGCCGGCCCGATTTGCCCGGCTCCCGAGCCTGAGCGTATCTTTTTGCGCATGACGCAGCACGTGACTGACCTTTCCCTGCTGGACTCGTACTCCCGGGCAGTCGTCGAGGCCGTGGAAAAGGTGAGTCCTTCGGTGGTGCACATCCAGGTGGCCGGGCGGCGCGCGGGCCGGGAGGAGGACGGGAGCGGGTCCGGCTTCATCTTTGCTCCGGACGGGTTCATCCTGACGAACAGCCACGTGGTGCACGCGGCCGGCCGCATGGAGGCCGTGCTCATGGACGGGCGCCGCTACCCGGCCGAGCTCGTGGGAGATGACCCCGACACCGATCTCGCCGTGGTCCGCATCCACGAGTCCGGGCTTCCGGTGGCCGGCCTGGGAGATTCACACGCCCTTCGCGTGGGGCAGGTAGCCATTGCCATCGGCAACCCCCTGGGGTTCCAGTGCACCGTCACGGCCGGCGTGGTGAGCGGGCTCGGACGGTCGCTGCGCTCGCAGTCGGGTCGGCTGATCGACAACGTGATCCAGACCGATGCCGCGCTGAACCCGGGCAACTCGGGCGGGCCGCTGGTCACGGCGCGCGGGGAGGTCATCGGCGTCAACACGGCCATCATCCTCGGCGCGCAGGGGCTCTGCTTTGCCACGCCCATCAACACGGCGCAGTACGTGGTGCCGCGCCTCATCCGGGACGGTC
>DASRZR010000024.1:0-3876 GCA_035686185.1 Spirochaetia bacterium
GGCTACGGCTCGTTCGTCCACGAGCTGGTGCGGGAGGCGCTGCGCCTCGGGGCCGACCCCGGATCGGAGCTTGCCGCCTTCATCCTCGGCTTCACGACCCACGCCCCGCTGGACCGGCTGGCCCACCCGTTCATCGGCTACTTTGCCGGCTGGGTGGACCCCCGGGAGGAGGCGAGCCGCCGCATGTACCACGCCCACCCGTTCCTGGAACGGATCCTGGACGTACTGGTGCTGAAAGAGCGCTACGGGATGAAGCCCGGAGACTTCGATTTCCTGGCCCGGGTGCGCTGCGGGAGAACGCTCCCCTACCCGGTGATCAAGGCTATTGTGAAGGGTCTGAACGCCGTGTACCCGGCCTATAACTTCAAGAGCCGGGACCGGCAGCGCGTGGAAAACGCGTACCACGACGCGATGTTCTTCTACAAGGTGACCAACCACCTGAACCCGGAGCTGCTGAAGCTCGCGTACCGCAAGGACCGCAAGGAAGGCTTCAAGGAGAAGCGGCTGGGGCTCCTGCATCCGCGCGAGGTGCCGGCCGGCTACGACTTCCTCAACCTGGATCACCGCACGTGGTGCCACCCGTGCGACGCTGCGGCCGTCACCACGGCAAGCTTCCTCGACCTCTACGAGCAGGCGTTGGAACGAAGCACCGTGGCGGTAGCCGAGGTTTCCCGCGTGCTGTCCGGCCAGGCGCCGCTGGAAGGCCTGGCGGACCGCCTGGGAAACGAGAGCCTCGACACCGGCCGGGACAACTGCACTCCGGTGCATTCCCAGCCGTTCCCGCTTCGGCAGATCATGGACGACCTGTACCGCCGGATGGCCTCGGAGGTGGAAGCCGACCCGTCACCTGCCGGATCATGACGGCGGGGTCCGTCGTGGGAAGTGAGCAGGCGAAGTCCTGGCAGACGTACGCCGTGGCCCGCCCGCCTACCGGCTCGAGCTCCGCCGTGAACGGCGCCAGCCGGGCAATCTCCGCCCCCGCCGGCCCCGGCACTCTCAGGACAAGGGTGGCGTTCGGGCAGTGAGCCCGGCGCAGTGCCTCCAGCATTTCATTCGTGTCAGGAGAACCGGCCTCGCCGGCAATAACGACCTCCTGCGTCGGACCAGCGGCAAAGTCGGCGGCGCACAGCAGGAAGGAGAAGGACAGCGGCTCCGTGCCGGCCGCCTCCGGGCTGGAGGAGAGGACTTGCTCCGCGATGCTCCGAAGCGCCGCACGGCCGGTCAAGCGGTGAAGCTTCATGGCGACGAGCGCCGCGACGGCGTTTGCGGAAGGGATGACACCGTCCGTGTACGACTTGCGCCGCATCCCTTCCGCCCCCGGCGCGGTGCCGAAAAGACCGCCGGCCGCCTCGTCCCAGAAACGCTCCCGCAGCTCCGCGATCAGCCGCAGGGACTCTTCCAGCCAGTGGGCGTCGAACGTCGCCTCGTACAGCTCCAGGCATCCCCACGCCAGGAACGCGTAGTCATCCGCAAATGCCTCGATGACGGACTCGCCGTCCCGGTAGCGATGCAGGAGGACCCCGTCATTCTCCCGCCTCATGACGCGCAGGATGAACCGGGCCGCCTTCTCCGCGGCCTGCACCAGGGGCGCGTCTGAAAAGCAGGCGCCGGCCCGGGCCAGCGCCGCGATCATGAGGCCGTTCCAGTCCACAAGGAGCTTGTCGTCCCGCAGCGGCCGAGTCCTTCGGAGGCGGACCGAAAGCAGCGCGCGTTCGTCGCCGCCCGGGGCCGCGGGCTCTCCCGCGCGCCCGTGGAGAATGCCCTCCGACAGCTCGTAGCGCGACAGGAAGTCAGCCGCGCGCTCGCCCAGCACACCCCTGATCTCGTCCTCGGTCCAGAGATAGAACCGTCCCTCCTCACCCTCGCTGTCCGCGTCCTCCGCGGTGGCAAAGCCACCCTCGGGGAGCGATAGGTCGCGCAGGACGTACTCGCAGACCTCGCGCGCCGTCCGCCGCCACTGCTCCCGGCCCGTTGCCTGCCACGCCTCCGTGTACGCCAGGACGTGCAGCGCCTGGTCGTAGAGCATCTTCTCGAAGTGCGGAACGAGCCACCGCTCGTCGGTGGAGTAGCGGTGAAACCCGAAACCGACCTGGTCGTAGATGCCTCCGGCCCGCATGGCCGCAAGCGTCCGCTCCACCATGCCAAGCGTCTCCTCATCCCCGTCACGCTCCCCGGCGCGCAGGAGCAGGGTGAACAGCGTGGGCATCGGGAACTTCGGCGCGCCGCCGAACCCGCCGAACCGGCTGTCAAAGGACGCGGACAGCACCCGGGCCGCCGTGACCGCCACCTCAGGCGACGGCGTGAAGCCGGCGTCCGTCACGCGGGACAGCCGCGAAAGCTCGGCGGCGATTGTCCCGGCGGATTCCGTCACCTCTTCGCGCCGGTTTTTCCAGACGTCCACGAGCCGGGGAACCAGGTCGAGCATTCCGGGCCGTCCGTACGCGTTCTCCCGCGGGATGTACGTGGCCGAGTAGAACGCCTGTGCCTGCGGCGTGAGGATGACCGTCAGCGGCCAGCCGCCGGTACCGGTCAGGAGACGGCTCACGGTCATGAAGTGGTCGTCAAGGTCCGGCCGCTCCTCCCGGTCCACCTTGATGCAGATGAACGCGTCGTTCAGGAGGGCGGCCACGGTGTCATCGGCAAACGACTCCTTCTCCATCACGTGGCACCAGTGGCAGGTGGAATACCCGATGGAGAGGAACACCGGCTTGTCCAGCCGCCGGGCTGCTTCGAACGCCTCCTCCCCCCAGGGGTACCAGTCCACGGGGTTGTCCGCGTGCTGCAGGAGGTACGGGCTCTTCTGGGAGACGAGGCGATTCACGCGCGCGGACCCCGGCTCAGAGCCCCCGCCCGATGAGCGGGATGCGCGCCCCGTTGATCGTGGCTGCCGACGCGGAGCACAGGAACACCATCGTGTCGGCAATCTCCCGGGCCGGCGTCGATCTGCCGTAGGGCTTGTCCGGGCTCTCGATGGAGTCCACGACGATGAGGTTCGCCGTGGCACCCGTCCCTCGAAGCTCGTCGGCAAGCGCCAGGACAAACGCGTCCGAGGCGGCCTTGGCCGCCGCGTACACGGCGCTCTTCGACGTGGGCGCCTGCACCTTCACGGAAGTGACGCCGAGGAACCGTCCGCGGGACTCCTTCAGCATGCCGGCGAACGCCCGTATGACGTTGAGCGTGGTGCCGACGAGCGCGGATTCGAGCTCCTGCCAGTCTGACGGCGGCACCTCGGAGACCGGTACGCCCCCCTTGTAACCGCCCACCAGGTTGATGACCGCGTCCACCTTCCCGAACCTGCGCCGGATGTCCTCTGCCCATGACTGGGCGGAGCGCAAGTCCGTGAGGTCCACGGCAGACTCGAGCCGTTCGTCCGTCGGCGCGCCCACCGAGTCAAGGAGCTGCGTGAGCTTGTCGGGGGACCTCCCGCACACGGCAAGCGCCGCCCCGGTTTCCCGGAAGGCGCGTGCCACGGCCGGGCCCAGCAGGCCGGAAGCTCCGGAGATCGCCACAACGTTTTTCGCTGCCACTCAACCCTCCTCCGCAGAGTGTGTATAGTATCCTCATGGCACACTCCCCCGGGCAACTTCCGACGGACCTTGCCTCCACCGTGCGGCTGCGCAATGGCGTGGCCATCCCGTGGGTCGGGCTGGGGGTGTTCAAGTCACCCCCCGGTACCGAGACACGCCAGGCGGTCCGCTGGGCGCTGGAGATCGGCTACCGGCACATCGACACCGCGGCCTACTACCAGAACGAGGCGGACGTGGCCGGCGGCCTGGCGGACAGCGGGGTGCCGCGGGAGCAGGTGTTCCTCACCACGAAGGTGTGGAACTCCGACCAGGGATACGAGCAGACCCTGAAGGCATTCGACAGGAGCCG
>DASRZR010000025.1:0-6493 GCA_035686185.1 Spirochaetia bacterium
TCTCCACCCGCCTCACGTCCGCCCGCGGAGTGACGCCGCCGGCGTAGAACTGCAGGAGCCGGTCAAGCTCTTCCCCCACGCGAAGCTCGTACACGCCGGGGCGCTCGACTTCTCCGGCCACGGTCACCTGCCGGTCCCGCCTTCCGACCACCACCGTGTCACCCGCGCGCACGAGCGGGTCCTGGTCCTCCACGCCGGACCGCGTGGCCGCGAACAGGTCGTACGGCCCGTTGCTGCCGGCCGCGCTGTCGATGCGAATGTCCCGCGTGGAGGACCACGGAGTCAGTCGGTTCTCCACCAGCTCGTGCAGCCGGGTCAGGCCCCACGCCTCGGCCCAGCCGGCCGACTGCACTTCTCCTTTCACGTAGACCTGGAACACGCCCACGGAGCTGACCAGGACCTGGGCAGTCCCGCCCTGGTTCCTCGCCAGGACGCGCGCCACCACCCGGCCCCGCAGCTCGGAGAAAGACAGGCCGCGGGCGTCGAAATCCCCGAAGGAGGAGAAGCTGACGTGGCTGTCAGCGCCTACCGCGGCCGTCACCACGCTCACGACCGAGGACACCTCGTAGGTGAGCTCGTACACGTCACCCGGAGTCACGGGATACTCGGCGGAGGCGGTGGCAAGGATGGCACGCCGGTCCGTGGGCGCTGCCGGGAGGTCTCTGCCGTGGACCGGGCCGATGTCCTCCTGCCCGCGGGCGGCTGGTACGGCTGCCAGGCCGGCGAGGGCCAGGATGACGATGCATGCCGCGTGGGGGAGAGTGCGTTTCATGCTATGCCACCGCGTAGAGATGCTCCAACTCGGCCACTGCTCGTGCCTCCGAGTGGGCAAACCGGGCTCCCATGCCGGGCACGCCGTCCCGGACGCCGGACAGTCCGGACCAGGCCACGCGCAGGTCGAGGGCCTGCTTCAGGCCGGCCACGAACACGGACGCCCGGGTGCCCGCGGCAAGTTCCCCGGCGCTCGTCTCCACGAAGCATCCCCCGGTGGAAAGGTTGCGAAGGACTCCGGAGCGTTCTTCGCCGTCTACTTTCACCGTGCACGGGATGTGGCAGTCGTGCCGCGGTGACGTGCGCGGGTGGATGGCCTGCCGGATGTCCTCCCGGATCGATGACGGAAGGAAGAGGAACTCCACCCCGAAGCCGTCGCGGTCTCTGCGGATCACGCATCCCGGGCATTCCAGCTGCAGCCGGCTGCTCTGGAATCGAAGGGAGACGATCTGGCCCACCGCGAGGTTCGCCGTCGGGTCGGCCACGAAGCACCCGTTCGGCGAGATGCTCGTCATCGGCCGGGGCCGGCCGTCCACGGAGATCCAGTGCTGCAGGAGGACCCGTGGCCCGTACCGCCAGCCGCGGCGCGCCCCCTGCAGGTACGGTGCCCGGAAGTTGCGCGTGCACAACAGCGCCATGGCGCATACGAGGGCAAGGTTGCCCGCCAGCATCATCACCTGGTACGGACTGGCGATTGTGGACCAGTAGTAGCCGGGCCGCGTGGCCCACTTCAGCCCGTAGTCCACGAGCACCAGGGAGCTGTGCCCGAGGAACAGGTACCAGGAGAACCGGGTTGTGAAGATGAGCGCGATCCCCACTAGCGGCGCGCTCAGCATCCACGTGACGGCGAGCGGGCCGGCGGCCCGGGCGAGCCGGCTGATGATGACGGCCCCGGGAAGGCCGGTGGCAAACCGGTAGATCGCGAGGTTCGCGAGCGGAGCCAGCACGTAGAAGGCGACGATCAGATACAGCGGGAGCGGGCGATTGACCCGGAGCGGACCGTTCCTGTTCATGCCGATGCCTCTCCCCGCGCCGCGTCCGACCGTCGGCGCCCGCGGGGCGCGCGCCGCTCGCCGCGCGGCGCGTAGCGGTATGCCCCGTAGTACGGGGCGTGGAAGCCCTTTCCGGCCACCTTGTTCAGGATGACGCCGAGGATCGTCAGGCCCTTGTTGCCGATCAGCTCGTTCATCGCCTTCAGCGAGCCGCGGGTGGCCACCGACAGGTCCACCACGAGAACGATCCCGTTGACCTGCCGGGAGAGGTCCAGGGTCTCCGCCACGAGCGTGATGGGCGGCGTGTCATAGACCACCACGTCGAAGCTCTCCGAAAGGGTCCGGATCATCTCCCGCAGCCGGTGGGACGTGACAAGCTCCGACGGGTTGGGCGGAATGCTCCCGGAGGGAATGATCGTGAGGCTCCGCCCGTCCTCGCGGAACATGATCTCCTCCATCTTCGATTCCCCGATCAGGTAGTCCGTCACGCCGCGGTCCATCGGGCTCTGGAAGATCGCGTCGAACGAGGGGCGGCGCAGGTCCAGGCTCACGAGCGCCGCCCGGGTTCCGTTGGTGCCCAGCGTGAAGGAGAGGTTCGCCGCGAGCGTCGACTTGCCCTCCCCCGCGGTGGCGCTGGTCACCATGAAGCTGAAGCGCTTCTCCCGCGCCGCCGGCTTGAACCGCAGGTTGGCCAGGACGAGGCGGAATGCCTCGCTGAACGCCGACTGCGGGTCGCTCCCGATCCAGGGGCGGCTGCCGGACCGGGCCGCCGGGATGTACCCCAGGATGTCGTAGGGAAGCAGGGCCTTCACCTCCTCCAGCGAGCGAGGCGCATCGTCCAGCCGATCCAGGATCATCGCCGCGCAGAAGCCGAGCAGCAGGCCGACGCAGGCGGCCGCGAGCAGGTAGGTGACCTTCTGGGGGGAGGCGGGAGCGTCCGGGACCACGGCCGGCTCCACGAGGCGGATGCTGGCAATCTTGGCGGCCTCGTTCATGCGGACCTCCTCGGATTCCTGGAGGAGGGAGGTGTACAGGTCCGCCGCGATGCTCTCGTCACGCGTGAGCCGCGCCAGCTCCACCTCCTGCGGAGGGAGCTTCCCCAGGGAGGTTCCGAGGCCCTCGATCTGGGCGCGGACCGTGTCCTGCTGGGCCAGCAGGCCGGTGATCTGCCCGTTGGTCTGCTCCGCGGTCGTGCTCCAGTACGAGTAGAACCGGTCCGACACGGCGCCCGGGGCTTCCATCCGGGACTGCAGGTCCGAGCGCACGGCCCGGGCGCCGCTCAGGTCCGCGTCCAGCTCCCGGCGCCGCGCTTCGAGCTGCACCTGCGCGCTCACCAGCGCCTGCGCCTCCTCTTCCAGGGAGAAGGACCCGTGGCGCTTCTTGAAATCCAGCACCGCCTGCTCCGCCTCCGCCAGGGCCTGCTTCTGCCGGGAAAGCTGACTCTCGAGGAACGCGCCCGTGCTGGCCAGCTCTTCCTGGTTCAGCTTCTGGTTGCGCTCGGTGAAGACCCGGGCCAGCGTGTTGACCACGCGCGCCGCCTGCGCGGGGTCGGCGGAGCGGTACGAAACGGCGATGAGGTTCGTGTTGCGAACGGCTTCCACCCGGACGCGTCGCCTGAGCGCCGCGGCGGTGAGCGGCCTCCCGTCCCGGTCGGTGAGCCCGGCAAGCTCGATGACCCGGTCCAGGATCGGACGCGTGCGCACGATCTCCATCTGCGTGGCGATCGGGTCCGACTTGCCCAGGGACTGCACCAGGAGGTCGGAACCCAGCGCGGCGCCTCCCATTCCCAGGCCGAGCCCCAGCGGCTTGTCCTCCACCAGGAGAAGCTTGCAGTCCGCCTCGTACTGCGGCGTCGCGAGGAACACGTAGACGCCGGCGCTCGCCACGACGAGGAGGAACATGCCCACGATGGCAAGGCCGCGCCGCCGCACGACCTCCAGGACCTCACTCAGCCCCACGCGGCCCTCCCCCGGCGGCCGGCGCGCGGGAAGCACCCACGCCCCCGGGCACCCTTTCCCCCGAATCGAAACGGAACTCGGGGGCCATCACCGCTGCCCGCAGCGCCCCGTCACCCATCAGCCGGGCGGCCCGCTGCAGGCCCCGGGGCACGTAGGCCCGCACGTCCTGGTAGCTGTGGGCGTCCGTCCCGAACGCGCTCACGAATCCTTCCCGGCACAGGGTCTCCGCGGCTTTCTGGGCACGGGGGCCCGACAGCCCGGAGAGGCTCGTAAGGTTGACCTGGAACCTCACGCCACGGTCGAGGACCTGGCGCCGACGCGCCACGGAATCACAGAAGTCAGGGTGACGTTCGGGATGCGCCAGGACCGTCCGGATCCCCGCCCGGGACAACTGCGCCACGGTGCGCAGGAGAAGGTCGAACGGGAACGGTTGGCGGGGCAGCTCCAGCAGCAGATGGCGTTCGCCCGCGCCGAAGGTCAGGAGGTCCCGCAGCTCGCCGTGGGAGTCCAGCACCGAATCGAGATGGACCTCCTGGGAGGGGACGAGGTGCACGGCAAGCCCCGCATCTTCCAGGAAGCAGCGAAGCATCTGGGTGGCCGCGCGCACCCGGGAAGGCGTGTTGTCGAACAGGCCGGTCCGGAAATGCGGCGTCAGGAAGATACGGTCGAACCCCACCTTGGCGAGCAGCCGCAGCATGGCCACGGATTCCCCGAGGTCCTGGGGCCCGTCGTCCATCATCGGGAGGATGTGCGCATGCAGGTCAGTCATGCCGGGCGCCGCCTCCGTCGGATGGCGCGCCTGACCTGGGAGACAACCGCGGGCACGGTGGCCAGGAGGAGCTTGAGGTCGAGCGCCAGGCTCAGGGACCGGCAGTAGGCGATGTCCAGGCAGATCATGCGCCGGAAACTGAGGTCGTTCTTGCCGTTCACCTGCCACGGGCCCGTGATGCCGGGGAGCACGTCGAAGCGGTGGGTCTGCCAGCGCTTGTACATTTCCGCTTCGTACGGAATGCACGGCCGGGGACCCACCAGGCTCATCTCGCCCTTCAGCACGTTCAGGAGCTGCGGCAGCTCGTCCAGCGCCGTCGTGCGGAGGATCTTCCCGCCGCGGATGATGCGCGGGTCCGCCTCGTCCAGCTTCGTCATCGCCGTTTCCCCGTCCCGGATGAAGGCTCCCGCGTGGCCGTTGTGCAGGCCCTCGTCGCACCGGGTCTTCATCGTGCGGAACTTGTAGAGGTTGAACGTCTTCCCGCGAAACCCCACCCGCTTCTGCGTGAAGATCACCGGCCCGGGGGAGCTCAGGAATACCGCCACCCCCACCAGGAGGAAAACCGGCGCGAGCGTTGCCAGCATGGCGGATGCACCGATGAGATCGAGCGCTCGCTTCCAGGCGGGGATTCCCCGTGGCGCCGGACCAACGGGGCTGTCCGAGCCGGGCCCGTCCGCGTCCAGGGGGCTGTGCGGCCGACTCCATGACCCGTCCTCCGAGGAGTACACGTTCACGGGGATGCACTGCAGGGGCGCGGAAAACGAGCGGTAGAGCCGTTCCCGGAACGACTCTGCCTCCAGCTCCGTGGTTCCCGGAAGGAGCACCGCCACCCGGCGGCATCCATACCAGCCGATGTGGTCCGTGAGCCTCACGGAGTGCCGGAGGCTGTCCAGGAGCAGGTCCTGGCGCGGGTTGGTGTGCGGTTCTCCCGCGTCCTGCGGCAGGTCGAAGACGGCCAGCGTGAAACCAGCCCGGGCCCGTTCCGAGCGCACGCGCTCGTAGCGCAGGAGCTGCTGGAACTCGCTTGCCGAATAGATGTCCCCCGGCGAGCGCTTTCCGTTTTTCACCGCTCCCAGGCATTCCCACGAGGCCGACGTTCTCACTCTCTCCAGTGTTTTCATGCGTTCGTTCATCCCAAGGCAATCGCCGTGCCGACGTCGGCACTTGCGCGCAACTCCTTTGTCGCCAAGTCTCTGGCCACCGAGGTGCGTCCGCCGGCCGCGGCAGCGAGTCAACCTTTGTCCCCGCCACGCCACAACTTTCGTCTTCCCCGGCGGACGGAACGGCAACGCCTTTTTTTTCTTGCGGATCGAATCCATCGGGCGTAGAATCCGCTTCGAGGATGGAGCCGCGCCCATGAACCTTCCCTTCCATCCCGACATCGTCGTGGTGGACGACGATCTTCCCGCGCTTGGAGCCATTGCCCGCAGCCTGGAGCACCCGGACCTGCGCGTGCATGCGTTTTCGGACCCGGCCCGGGCCCTGCAGTTCGTGGGGACACGGGAAGTGGCGGTCATCGTGTCCGACTACCGCATGCCGGCCATGACCGGGACCGAGCTCCTGGAGCGCGCCGCTGCCCTGCAGCCGCAGGCCGCGCGCATCCTGCTCACGGGCTACTCCGACTTCCAGACCAGCCTGGACGCCATCAACAAGGGTTCCGTTGCCCGGTTGCTCAGCAAGCCCTGGGAGGACGACGAGCTGGCAGCGACGATACGGGACCTGGCGGCCGGCTCCATCCTGGAGCGGGTACTCACCCACCTGGCGCCGTTCCAGGCCGGCCTGCTGGGGCTGCCGAGCGCGGAGGAGATGCTGGACGCGCTCCGCCGTCTCCTGGCAGACGACCTGCAGCTCGAGGTGCGGGAGAGTGTTGATTCGGACGGACGGCCGCCGCTGGAGGACGACGCGGTGGTGGCCGCCGGAGGGGGCCGCCGACTCGTGATCCCCCTGACCAACGCCCATCGGGAGGTGTTCCGAAGCAGCGGGACACGGCGCCGCCTCCGTGA
>DASRZR010000026.1:0-3827 GCA_035686185.1 Spirochaetia bacterium
CCGGCTGTCCCCGCGTCAGCAGGAGCGGAGCCGGACGAAGATCGTGGTGCCCGCCTCTTCCGACGTTTCGAACCGGAGGTCACCGCCCATGGTCCGGGCCATCAGCCGGGCCGAGTAGGCGCCGATCCCGGTGCCGCGAGCCTTGCCCGCGGTGGCGTACTTCTCCAGGAACCTTCCCCGGATGCTCGCGGGAACCGCTCCCCGGTTGTGGATGACGATCTCCGCGCTGCCGGGACCTGCCTCGTCCAGGCGCACGGAGATTGTTTCTCCCTCGGGCGACGCTTCCGCCGCGTTCTGGATCAGGTTGGCCAGGATTGAATAGACAAGGGCCTGCTCTCCCAGGACTTCGAAGGAGCTGCCCGCGGCCGGTTCCTTGCCGCGGATCAGCATCCGCACGTCGAGCCGCTTCTCCGACACGAGGGGCCCCAGGCCGGACCGCACCTGGTTCACCAGCTTCAGCGCGTCCACGCTGTCGGACTTGCAGGCGTAGGCGCCATTTTCCATCTTCACGAGGTCCACGGTGCGGTTCACCATCTCCAGCATCCGGTGGCCCGCGTCCTCTATCATTCGCAGGAACTCCCGCTGCTGGTCGGAGAGGGCGGGATCCGCCAGCAGAAGGCCGGGAAGGTTCGTCACGATCATCAGCGGGTTTTTCATGTCGTGCCGGTTGATGGCATCCACTTCCTCCCGCAGCTTCATGTTTTCCCGAAGGATGCCGTTCTGCCTCTCCAGCTCCTCCCGCGCCGCCTTCAGCTCGATATGCGTCCGTGCGCGCGCCTTCACCAGCAGCGGGTTCACCGGCTTGGTGATGTAGTCCACGCCGCCGGACTCGAATCCCTCCGCCTCGCTTTCCGCGGCGCCCTTCACGGTCACGAAGATGACCGGGATGGACCGCGTGGCGGGGTCCGCCTTCAGCGCGCGGCAGAACTCGTAGCCGTCCATCCCCGGCATCATTACGTCCAGGAGAACGAGGTCCGGGTGGGGCACGTGCCGCGCGATGCGGAACGCGGCATCGATGTCCGTTGCCGCCAGTACGCGAAACTCCACCCTCAGCTCCTCGTTGAGGATGGCGATGTCATCCGGGGAGTCGTCCACCACGAGAATGGACCGTCTGCCGTCACCTGCTGCCATGCTGCTTTCCTCGCTCATCGTTGCTGCCTCTACGCGGGCTGCGGCGCATCACCCGCGCCCGTTTCCGCCCGGCGCCGGGAGAGGCGCCTCAGGGTCGCAAGCGCCGCGGAGAAATCGTACATCCGCAGGGACCGCTCAAGAGCGGAGAAATCATCCGCGCCGAACGTCGCCTGCAGGGCCCCGCTCACGGACTCCAGGTAACCGAATGCCTCACTGTCGCCGTCTTCTGCATACTGGATCAAGAGCCCCACGGCCTCTCGTGCCAGTGCGGCATCCCGGTGCCCGGGCCGGAGCTGCGGGCGCTGCCCTGCCGCGCTCGCCAGGAACGAGGCAATCCGCGAGACGGTCACCTCCAGCGCCGCCGAGAGCCTTGAGAGGGCCTCCTCCGTGCGGCGCTCGTCGGCTGCCCGGGAGATCGCTGCCTCCACCTCTGCCGCGGCGGCCTGCGCGTCCACCGCCCCGATATTGCCGGAGACGCCCCTCAGCGTGTGTGCCGTCCGTTCCGCCAGCGCGCGGTCTCCCTCCTGGAGGGCCTGGCGAATCCTCCCTGCCGTGTCCCGCTGCGTATCCACGTAGCGCTTCAGAAGGTCGACGTACAGGTCGACGTTGCCCGCCATGCGCCCGATGGCGGCCGGCACATCGAAGCCTTCAATGGAGGGGGATGGCACAACAGGCGCCGAGGCGGGGCCGGGAGATGCCACCGACCCGCGCCCGCGGGGTGCGTGACGCCTCAGCGTCTCGAACGCTGCGTCCGGGTCAATGGGCTTGCTGATGTGGTCCGTCATGCCGGCGTCCAGCGCCTTCTCCTTCTCTTCCTGCAGGGCGTGTGCGGTCATGGCGATGATGGGAAGCCGCGCAAAGCGTTCCTGGAGGCGCAGCCGTCGAGTGGCCTGGTAGCCGTCCATCTCCGGCATCTGGATGTCCATCAGCACCATGTCCACCCGCGCTTCCTCGCGGGAAAGCATATCCACCGCGCGGGCTCCGTTCTCCGCCACGGTCACCACCATGCCGGCGCCCTGCAGCAGCTCCACCGCTATCTGCCGGTTGATCTCGTTGTCTTCCACCAGGAGCACGCGCACCCCGACGAGCTGGCCCACCTGCCTCGTTGCCGGGGCCGGCCCCGAGAGGCGTGCCGTGCGGTCCGGCGCAAATACGCCGACGATGGCATCGAACAGCGTGGACGGCGTGACCGGCTTGGACAGGAAGCCGGCCGCTCCGGCCTCCTCCGTCTGGGCGCGCTCGGCCTCCCCGCGCACCGTGGCGCTCATCATGAGCACCGTCGGGACGTTTTTCAGGCGTTGTTCAAAGACGATCCTGCGCGTGGCTTCGATCCCGTCCATCCCCGGCATGCTCCAGTCCATCATGACCAGCCGGAACGGGTCCGCCGCATCCGCCCGCTGTACCGCAGCCAGCGCCTCCGCCCCGCCGGGGGCCTCCTGTACCCGGAAGTGCAGGGAACGGAGCACCTGCGCCATGACTTCCCGCGCCGCGGCGTTGTCGTCCACCACAAGGACGCTCAGGCCGAGGAGGGGAGAGGGAAGGGCGCGCTCGGATCCGCGCCGCGCGGGCCGTGCCCCGAACCACGCGGTGAACGTGAACGTGCTTCCCTGTCCTTGCGCGCTGTCCGCCCAGATCTGGCCGCTCATCGCCTCCACGATCCGCCGGCTGATGCTCAGGCCGAGGCCGGTGCCGCCGTACTTGCGCGTGGTGGAGCTGTCCGCCTGGGTGAACGGCCGGAACAGCCGCGCCGACTGCTCCGGCGTCATCCCGATCCCGGTGTCCCGCACGGAGAATCGCAGCTTCACCCGTGACCCGGAGGTTTCAGAAAGCGTGGCGCGAAGCTCCACGTCCCCGGTCTCCGTGAACTTCACGGCGTTGCTCACCAGGTTGCCCAGCACCTGGCCCAGGCGGTGCGGGTCTCCCACCAGGTCCCGCGGGATGTCATCCGCCACGTTCAGCAGCAGCTCCAGTCCCTTCGCGGCGCAGCTCTGGCCGGCGTAGGTGACCACCGTATCCAGCACCTGGTCCAGCGTGAAGTCCGTTTCCTCCATGTCCAGCCGGCCCGCCTCGATCTTGGACAAGTCCAGGATGTCGTTGATCAGGCTGAGCAGGGAGATGCCGGCGTTCTGGATCTTGGTGACGTAGTCCCTCTGCTGCTCCGTGAGCCGGGTCTTCAGCGCCAGGCCGGCAAACCCGATCACCGCGTTCATGGGAGTGCGGATCTCGTGGCTCATGTTGGCCAGGAAGTCGCTCTTGGCCCTGTTCGCCTCCTCCGCCGCGATCCGCGCGGTCTCCATGGCCTGCTGCACGGTCTTGTTGCCCGTGACGTCCAGCAGCGTGCCCGCGATGATGCGGGGCCTGCCCCGCTCATCGTCCTCGATGACGGAACCGGCCGCGGACAGCCACCGCACCTCCGCCGTCTCCGCCGGGACGCGGTACTCCAATGAGTAGCTTCGGATGATCCCGTCCCTCAGGTCGTCGAACGTCTTCAGCACGTTGTCCACGTCCTGCGGGTGAAGGTGCTGGCGAAACGCCTGGTGCGCGCTCCGCATCTCCGTCTCGGTGATTCCCTGGAGCTCGGTCCAGCGCGCGTTCACCGTCCAGGCAAGCGTGGCCACGTCATGCTCCCAGAACCCCAGGCCTCCTCCCTGGAGCGCCAGGGCGACCCTCTCCCGTTCCTTCTTCTCGGCGGCCAT
>DASRZR010000027.1:0-15402 GCA_035686185.1 Spirochaetia bacterium
CATCCCCGCCGGCGCCTCTCTCTCCACGCGAGCCTCCCTGACGCTGAAGGAGATCGGGCTCGATGACCTGCTGAAATCAGGCTCCCACCCGTGGAAGAACCTCAAGGCGGAATACCTCGCGGAAAAAGACCCGGCGCGCCAGATGCTCCTGCGCCGCCAGAGCACGCTCGCGGACTTCTACCTCGGAAGCGTGCATGCCGTGTCCGAGACCGGGGAGATCGTCATCGCCAGCATGAGCGGCAGCCAGCTCTCGCCGTACGCGTACGCGGCGCCGAACGTCATCTGGGTCGTCGGTGCCCAGAAGGTCACGCCCTCCCTCGAGCTCTCGCTTCGCCGGGTCCGGGAGTTCGTCCTCCCGCACGAGGATGCGCGCATGCGGGAGTCCACCGGGGGAAAGATGGGAAGCCGCATCGGCAAGCTCATGATCTTCGAGCACGAGGCCCCGTGGCTGAACCGGCATGTGACACTGCTGCTGGTCCGGCAGAAGCTGGGAGATTGAGCGGGCTACTCCTCCCGGTAGATGCGGAGGGAGTGAGCGCGCACCTCGTCAATGCGTCCGGTCTCCGGGTTGGCCTTGAAGGCGGCCGCGATGTCCGTGCTCGAATCACCCGGCCAGTTCCTGTTGAACAGCACGATCACTTCCTCGTCCAGGGAGCCGTCCACCTCCACGCGGCCGGTCGTGAGCTCGTAGTCACGGCGCGCGCGGTCCCAGATGCGCGCGTCCAGGCACGTGTGCTGGTCCCCGGAGTCCCGCAGCAGCATGATCACGTAGTGACCGCGGTAGGTGAGGTAGTACTCGGAGAGGGCGCTGCCGCCGCCCACGGACCGGTGCCCCCAGAACGTGTCCCGATCCTGGATGTCGTAGCCCCCCATTCGGAACGTCCCCAGCATCCGGGCGGCCTGCTCCCTGTCCAGCCGATGGCTGATGACCGAATCGAGCCTCTTCCTCAAGTCAGCGTCCGCGGACTGCTCTTCCGGGAAAAGGGGGGATTCTGCCGGCGCGGAGGCTTGCTGGCCGGACGGGACAGCCGCCGCGTTGGCTTCCCTGGTGCGGCCGGTGGCCGTCTCCGGGCCGGGCGGCTGGCTGGAGGGACGGCTGGGCCGGGGCGCTGACGCGCAGCCGGCAAGGGCAACTGCAATGGCCAGCAGGGGCACCCAAAGGCATCGCCTCATATCAGTATCAACATAGCCTTGACCGGCACCCAAATCCTGTTTATACTATACTAAGTCGATCTCAATTGGGGGAATTGAACGTGGACGCTGTCATCGGCAAAGTTGACCACAGCTCTCTCAGGACGAACCAGGCCGTAATAATCATTGGTCTGCTCGTCGCCTTTGTCCTGGACCTGCCCTGGCTCGTCGCCGTGGTGGCGCTGGTCATGCTCGCGGGGACGGCAATTGGCAGACCGGGGTTCTTCTTCATCTACACGGGTTTCCTGCGGCCGCTCGGGGCGGCCCGACCGCACATCCTGGCCGACAACCCCGAGCCCCATCGATTCGCCCAGGGGTTCGGCGGCGTGGTGGCCGGCCTCTCGGCCGTCCTCCTGTTCCTCGGCGCCGGTCCCGCCGGCTGGGCGCTGGCCTGGCTGGTGGTCGTACTGGCCGCGCTCAACCTCTTCCTCGGGTTCTGCGCCGGCTGCGCCGTGTACTACTGGCTGAACCGCCTGCAGGTTCCCGGCTTCGTCAAGTCACCTCCCGTGGGCACCGTTCCCGGGATGAGGCCCCGGGCCTGAAGGAGCAGGGGCGATGAGCGCGATGCTGGTCCGGCTCCTGCTCGCAGTCGGGATTTCCGCCGGCCTGGTCGGCGCCTGGCGCCTGGCGTCCGCGTTCGTACTGTGGCGCTCGGGCCGCAGCGCCTCCCGGCTCGGCGAGTTCGCGCGCGGGACGCCGGGCGTGGTGTTCTTCACCACCGCGGACTGTGTGACCTGCAAGGCGGCGCAGAGGCCGGCGCTCGCCGCGCTGCGCGCGCGCATGGGTGAGGCGGTGCAGGTCATCGAGGTGGATGCGCAGGACAACGTGGCTCTTGCCCGCGACTGGGCGGTGCTCAGCGTGCCGACCACGTTCATCCTGGACCGGGACGGGAGACCGCGGCAGGTGAACCACGGGTTCGCCTCCGCGGACAAGCTCGCCGCCCAGATAGCGTCCGTCGCGTAGGCCTCAGCCGCGGCCCGGTGGCAGCAGCCGGAAACGGAGCGTGAGGCTCACGGCTGACGGCCGCAGACGGTAGCGCTCCAGGGTGTCCGGCCCGCACGTGGCGGTCCCCACTCCCCGCTGGGCGACGTCCAGCGTCAGGAACACCTGCGGCTTGCGCTGCAGGTCCGGCGCGTGGGTGCCCTTCCAGAGCTGCTCAGCGCCGTGGTGAGATGCGCTGAAATCGAACAGCCCGCCTGACTCAATGAGGAGCGGACCGACCTCCACCCAGCGTACGTCCGTTCGGTTCCCGTTCTCCTGGGGCATGACGTAGGGAACCTGCAGGCCATCCACGTCGGACTCGTAGATCCCCACCGCCGCGCCGGCCTTTCGGTCCGAGTAGCACTCCTGGGGGCCCCGCCCGTACCAGCGCACGCGCTCCAGTCCCGGGGCAAGCTCGCAGGCCACACCGACACGGGGAAGCTCCGGAAGGGAAGCATCCAGGTCGAAGAGCACCGAGCATTCCGGCCCCTCTGACGGGAACCGCCATTCCTGGACGATCCGCCCGATCCTGCGCCCGGATTTCCCTTGCGCCTCGTGGACCGTGGTCACACCGGCCGGGCCCGGCGTCATCTCTGCCAGCGAGAACCGGGGCGCATCCAGCCCGGCATCCAGCCAGTCGTACATCACCTTGCCCGCGTAGTAGAAGGAGAAGTCCGCCATCCCGCGGTACTCCATGAACAGCTTCAGGCCGTCGTTCTCCGTGGGAGCCCGCCAGAAACTGGGCACGAGCGGTGACACGATGAGGTTGCGGCCGGGGCCGCCAAGCGTGGACAGGAAGCCATCCGCGGACACGGCCGCTTCCCAGCCGGGGCCGTCGGCGCCCCCTGCCGCGCGCGCCGCGTAGCCTCCGGAGGCCGGACCCGCGGTTACGCCCCGGGCGCCGCCGGCCGACCCCGTGACCCTGCCCGCGCCACGCCCCGGGGAGAGCGGAAGCTGCTCCCATCCGATGCGGTGGCCGGCCGGCGCCCATGCGCAGGGCGAGGCCAGGAACATCTCCAGGAGCAGGAACGATTCTCGTTCTGCTGCCGCGGCCCGGGCCTCCGGAGTCCACGGAATCTGCAGGTCAACCTCCGCGAAGGCGCCCGCCGGAACGTCGGGCAGCTCGCGCGCGCCGGCCAGCACCGGCTCTCCGTCCGCCTGCACGGTCCACCGCAGCGTGACCCCGCGGAGGCCGGTGAAATCGTAGCGATTGCGCACGCGGATGAGACCGGTGCCCGGGTGCTCCGAGGAGACCTGCACCGGCTGGAACAGCTTGAGGCATTCCGCGAGCACCGGCTTGGGGCTGCGGTCCGCGAACACCAGGCCGTTGCAGATGAAGTCCAGGTCACTCGGCCGGTCCCCGAAGTCCCCGCCGTACTTCCAGTACTTCCTGCCGGCAGCGTCCGTGGCAGCCAGGCCCTGGTCCACCCAGTCCCAGATGAACCCGCCCTGCAGGCCCGGGTACCGCTCGATGAGCGCCCAGTAGTCGGACAGGCTGCCGTTGGAGTTACCCATGGCGTGGGAGTACTCGCACATGATGAACGGACGGTCATCCGTGGTGGTCCGTGCCCACTCCTCCACGAGGTCCAGCCGCGGGTACATCGTGGAGACGATGTCCGAGGTGCCGTGCCCGCGCTTCACGGAATCCAGCGTGTGCCAGCTCTGGCCCCACTCCGGGCGCATGCAGCCCTCGTAGTGCACGGGGCGCCCCGGGTCGAAGGAGTGCAGCCACGCGGCCATCGCGTCGTGGTGGGGGCCGTAGCCGGACTCGTTTCCCAGGGACCAGATGATGACGGAGGGATGGTTCTTGTCGCGCAGCGCCATGCGCACGCCCCGCTCCAGGAACGCGGAGGCCCAGCGGGGATCCCGGCAGAGGTGGTCGTAGTAGGCGTGGCTCTCGATATCGGCCTCGTCCACCAGGTACAGGCCGTACTCGTCGCACAAGTCGTACCAGCGCTCGTCGTTGGGGTAATGGGAGAGCCGCACGGCGTTGAAGTTGTGCCGCTTCATGATCTCGATGTCCGTGATCATGTCCGCGAGCGCCAGCGTCTTGCCGTGGCGCTCGTCGTGCTCGTGACGGTTCACGCCCTTGATGAGGACACGCGCCCCGTTGATGAGCAGCGCCCGGTCCTTCACCTGCACGCGGCGGAAGCCCACGCGGCAGGCGGTGTGCTCCACCTCCCGGCCACGCGGGGAGACAAGGCTCACCACCAGCGTGTACAGCGCCGGGTCCTCGTGACTCCAGGCGGCCGGCGCGTCCACCGGCAGGGAGATCCGCGCCTCCCATCGGGAGGCCCGGTAGGAGGCTGCCACCGACGCGTGCGCCTGCGCCACCGACGCGCCAAACGCGGGGGCAAACCCGCCCGGGCCGCGGCGCTGCGGGCCGAACAGGGAAACGGCCACGGTCCAGTCTCCCTGCCACTCGGAGGGGTCCACACCGGACGGGAGTCCGGCGCCGTCCGCGTAGTCCGTGGGCGCGCCGCCGGGAGGCACGTCGCGGGCGGGGTCGAACGTGAAGCCGAGCTTGACGGCCACGGCCACGGAGCCGCGCGCGCCGGCCTCCGGCGCGGGAGGCGCGTCCGGCAGGCTGGCACGCGCATCCACGTCCGCCAGGTAAGCGAAGTCGGTGCTGTACAGGTACACGCTGCGGTAGATCCCGCCGTACCACCACTGGTCCTGATCCTCGATGAAGCTCGCGTCCGAATAGCGGATCACCATGAACGCGAGGAGGTTGCCGGCGGACCTCACGAACGGCGTGAGGTCGAACTCGCTGGGAAGCCGCGCGTCCTTGGAAAAACCCAGGCGCTCGCCGTTGCACCACGCCTCCAGGAAGCTCTCCGCCGCGCCCACGTGCAGCACGGTCCGCCGACGCTCCCAGCCGGCCGGCAGCGTGAAGCCGACGCGGTACAGGCCCGTGGGGTTGTGACGCGCCGGGGCCGACGGGGGAACGTTCCCGAACGGCATGATCACGTTCGTGTAGTGAGGCTTGTCGTAGCCCTGGAGCGTCCAGGTGCCGGGGACCTGCAGTTCCTTCCACGATGAGTCGTCGAACTGCGCATGGGCAAAGCCTGCCGGGCCGGCTCCGCGGGGCACCGCATCCGGGTTTTCCGCCAGGGCGAACCGCCAGCGGCCGTCCAGGCCCAGGACCCACGGGCTGGACGTCCCCGTGCCCGCGGGCCCCGCGGCGGCCCACTCCCGCGCTGCCCCGGCCTCCGGCCAGGGCAGGAGCGGGCTGCGCATGGGAAGGCGCCCTTCCCCGTTGAGCTCCGGGCTTTCCCAGGGATGACGGGAATGGAACAGGTCAGTGCTCATGCTTCCTCCAGCGCACGGAGTCGCCAGTCGGTCTTGAGTCTACTTCACGGAACCCAGCAGGCCGGCCACGAACTGCTTCTGCATGGTGAGAAACAGGATGAGCACCGGCAGCGTGGAGATGGCCACCACCACCATGAGGGCGCCATACTGGATGGTGTACGCATACATGATGGAGGCCATGGCGATGGGCAGCGTCTTCACCGCGTCGTTGAGCGCGGCGATGAGCGGCCACAGGTAGGAGTTCCACTGCGCGATGAACATGTAGATGGCGGCGGAGGCGAAGCTCGCCCTCATGGAGGGGGCCACGATATTCGCGAAGATGCTCAGCTCGCTCGCACCGTCCACGCGCGCCGCTTCCATGATCTCCGTGGGGAACAGCTTGAAGTTCTGCCGGAGGAAAAAGATGATGAACACCGACATCACGGAGGGCAGCGCGATGGCCAGCCGCGTGTTCAGCAGCTTGAAGAAGCTGAACATCTTGAACATGGGGATGACGATGGCGATCTGCGGAAGGATCAGCGTCAGGAGCAGGAGCCCGAACACGCGGTCCCGGGCCCGGGAGCGGTACTTCTCAAAGCCGAACGCGGCCAGCGCGTTGATTCCCACGCCAAAGATCACGGTCCCCAGGGCGATCACGAGCGAATTGGTGAAGTACAGCGGCAGGTTGTAAGCGGTCGTGGCCAGCTTCCAGTTGTTCAGGAAGTCCCGGCCCGGCGCCAGCACTCCCTTCAGCACGTCATTGGGGTTGAGCGTCGTGCCGTTGAGGATCCAGTAGAACGGAAAGATGCTCATGGCCGCGCAGACCAGCAGCACCAGCCACATCAGGATCCGAGCGGGAGACCACGCACGGAAGGCGGAGTTCGTCATCGCGTTGCCCTTTCCCCGCCCAGCAGGCGAATCTGGATGAACGCCAGGATGCCGGCAATCAGCACCACGACGTACGACATGGCGGTGGAGTATCCGAAATCGAAGTTGACGAAGAACGCCTGGCGGTAGATGTACAGCGCCGCCGTCATCGTTCCATTGGCGGGCCCTCCCTGGAACGTGAGGATGTTCGGCTCCTCGATGAGCTGCATGGTGCCGCTGGTGGAGGTCACGGCGGAAAACAGGATGATGGGCACGAGCAACGGGACCGTGATGGAGAAGAACTGCCGGGCACGGGAGGCGCCGTCCACCTCCGCCGCCTCGAAGATCTGCGAGTCCAGGCTCTGCAGGCCCACGAGGAAGAAGACCATGTTGTAGCCGGTCCAGCGCCACGTGATGGCCAGCATGATCGTCACCTTGGCCCAGAAGGAATTGTTCAGCCAGCCGATGGGCGCGCTGATCAGGTGGCTGCCGATCATGAGGTTGTTGAACAGCCCGTTCTCCTGCAGAAGGGCGCGGAACAGCACCGACACCACGACCAGCGACGTCACGCTGGGCAGGAAGATGGCCAGGCGCATCGCACCGCGAAAGCTCCTGATGCCCTGGTTGAGGAGAACGGCAAGCAACAGAGCCAGGAAGATCATGATGGGGACCTGGATGGCCATGAAGATGAAGTTGTGCCCCAGCGCCTGGAGGAAGATGCTGTCGTGCGCCATGCGGACGAAGTTGCCCAGGCCGATGAACGTGTTGGTGGCCCCCTTCCAGCGACGCGTCACGTAGTACAGCGACGAGAGGATGGGGTAGGCCAAGAAGACGCCGAAGAACAGCACGGAAGGGGCGACGCAGAACCATCCAAATCGGTTCAGGTATCGTTCGTAGGTGCCTCGTAGTGCCACGGTGTGTTCCTGGTGGATCCGCGTTGTGAATGACAGGCGCGCGTCCCCGGGCGGGGGCCCGGGGAACGCGCGCCGCAATGGACTCCCGACGGGACCTACTGCCCCATCACCTGCTTGTACTCTGCCTCGGCCGCCGCAATGGTGTCATCCACCGTGGCGATCTGGCCCTGGAAGTACTTCAGCATGGCGTGCGCCACGGCGTCACGCATCGGCTGGTAGTTCGGAGTGTACTTCAGCACCGGGACGTTGGCCATCCAGCCGGCAAAGTCCTTGTAGACCGGCTGGCTCTTGTAGAAGAACTCGTCCTTGGCCGTGTAGTTGGAGCCGGCCTGGCTGGGAAGGAACGTGCCCATGGCGCCGGCGCCCTTGAGGATGGTGTTGTAGAACGCCAGCGTGTCCGGAGTGGCCGTGGCCCAGACGGACTTCAGGAAGTCCACCGCCGCCGCCTTGTTGGGGCTGGAGGCGAACACGTACCAGCTGGAGCCACCGTTGTTGGAGGCGTTGGCCGCGCCGCTCACGCCCTCGATCAGCGGGGTGGGGACGATCATGTACTTGCCCGCGTTCTCCGGCCGGGACTTCACGGTGCCCACCATCCAGATGGCGTTCAGGAAGCCGGCGGCCTTGTCACTATTGATGGAGTTGATCCAGTCACTCCAGCCCACCACGGGGTACAGCAGGCCCTTGTCATTGAGCTCCTTGAACAGCGCGAGGGACTTCTTGAAGGCATCACTGCGGAGGTTCAGGGAGCCGTCCGGCTTGAAGAACTGCCCGCCGGTGGACTGCACCACGATGCGCAGCATGTCGAAGTTGTCGCTCTGGTAGGAGAGCAGGGGCTGGCCGGTCTTGGCCTTGATGGTCACTCCGAGGTTCACGACCTCGGCCCACTTCATCTTCTTGCCCGCGTAGCTGTCCGGGTTGAGCCCGGCCTGCTTCATGTAGTCCGTCCGCAGCCACAGGCCGGTGGAGCCGGTGTCGAACGGGATCCCGTAGATGTGGCTGCCCACGGTCATGGGGCCGACCTTGTAGGCGGCGAACTTGGAGTAGTCCACCCCGGCGGCCTTCAGGTCCACGAAGCCGTCCGGATAGTCGTGGAGGAACTGCTCAATGCGGAAGTCCTGGAACAGGGCGATGTCAGGAAGACCGGCGCCCCCCGCCTGCAGGCCGGCGCTGATCTTGGCCTCGATGTCCTGGGCGACGTCCACGATGTCGATCTGGACGTTGGGATGCGTCTTGTTGTAGACGAGCGCGGCCTGCTTCATGGAGTAGCCGTTGAAGTTCGGATCCCAGCACCACACCGTGATCTTCTGGGCGAAGACCCCGGGCACGAGCACCGCGAACAGCACCAGCGCGAGTGCTATGACCAATCCTCTTTTCACGAGATGCCTCCTTCACAGTCGTTGACCGCCCCCAAGGGGCGCGGCCCGCAGTATGAGACCGGCCTCCCGTGCCCGCAAGAGACAGATGTCACGGAAAGCACCGGTACGACCGGTACTTTTGTCCCGTGGGCGTGCCGGGCGCCCTACTCGTGGTAGCGGATCTTGTTCGCGAGTTGGATGATCTGGAATCGGTCCTGCACACCGAGCTTGGAGTAGATCATGCTGACGTGGTTTCGGACCGTGTGCTCGGCCATGTGCAGCTCCTCCGCGATCTGCGCGTTGTCGCACCCGCGGGCAATCAGCGTGAACACCTCCCTCTCCCGGCGAGTGAGACTCTCCAGCCAGTCCAGGCGGATCTCCTTTTCCGCGGACGGCTCCTCGGTGAGCACGCTGCTCATGAGCTTGGCCACCACCTGGGGGGATATCTGGACCGCCCCCCCCTTGAGCGCCCGGATGCTGGCAATCAGCTCGGTGGGGGAAATATCCTTCAACAGGTAGCCGGCCGCGCCCAGCTTCAGGGCGCGCCGCACGTAGTCGTCCACGTCGTAGGTGGAGAGGATGAGGATACGGATCCCGGGGTGGGCGGCGATGAGCTTGCCGGTGGCCTCCACGCCGTCCATGACCGGCATGTGCACGTCCATCAGCACGATGTCCGGGCGCAGGACGGCCGCCTTTTCCAGCGCCTCGGCGCCGTTGCGGGCCAGCCCGACCACCTCGATGTCCGCGGCGTAGTTGCGCAGGAAGGTGGAGAGGCTTTCGAGGAACAGCACCTGGTCATCGACGATCAGCAGCCGGATCTTTTCCATCTACACGTCTCCGTTACACGGCTTCCGGCGCCGGCTTCAGGGGCACCTGCACGGACAGGGAGAACCCGCCCTCCGGCGCCTGCCCCACCCGCACGCTGCCGCCGAGGGCGCCGAGCCTCTCCTCCATGCCGGCCAGCCCGATGCCCTTCACGACCTCGAAAGCCCCTTTCCCGTTATCGGTGATCGTGAGCCGAAGCTCGTCTCCCTCCACCCAGAAGATCACCCGGACACGGGAGGCCTTGCCGTGGCGCACCGCGTTCGTGAGCGCCTCCTGCACCGTGCGGTACAGCGCGAGGCTGAGATCGTGCTCCAGGGAGTGGGGGAGGTTGCCCAGGCTGAGCGTCACGTCCAGCCCCGTGACCTTGCGGAAGATGGAAACGATCTTGAAGATCGCGCGCGGGATGTTGCTTTCCCGAAGCTGCTCGTTGCGCAGGCGACGCAGGGCAAGGCGCGTTTCCCGCAGGCCCTCCTGCGCGGTCTTTCGCGCGGTGATGAGCAGCTCGGTCAGCCCCGCGGTATCTTCCCGCGGCATGGAGCCGGCCGCGTCCATCAGCGCGATGAGGTTCGTGAAGATGTAGCCCGAGATGTCGTGGATCTCCCGGCTGATGCGGTTGCGCTCCCGCTCGGATGATTCCTCGTCCACGGTGCGCGCGTAGCCCTGGAGGTTGCGGTTCAGCTCCGCCAGCGTGTCCAGGTTCGCCTCCTGGATGCGCAGGAGCTCATCCTGCTCCTGCCGGCGCGTCACCAGCCGCAGGAGAAGGGAGGAGGCGGTCGCGGTGGTTGCCAGCGCCACGCAGTAGGCCGCCAGCTGGTCCGCGGTGGGATAGGCCTGCGTGTCCACCAGGCCGTTGGACCCGAAGATGGCGGGCAGCGCCTGGGCGAGGGCAAGGGCCGCCAGCGCCACGGCGGAAAGCACGAGGCCCGCCGGGAACGCCGCCAGGACGCCGATCTCCGTCATGAGGCCGATGCCGAGCACCAGCCGGGAAGAGAGAAACGCGCCGATCCCGTAGCCGAACACGATGAGAAGGTAGGTCCGCAGAAGCAGCACCGCGTACAGCCACAGGCCCGGGCGCAGGAACAGCGCGAGCAGGCTCACCGCCGCGGAGGCGGCGATGCAGCCGAAGTAGGTCTCCGGGAAGAAGGCATGCGCGGTGACGCCGGCGGTGGCCGGCCCGTAGAACACCGCTGCCATCCCGTAGGTGAGGGCCAGAACGCCAAGATGGAGGACCTTGACGGGTGTCGTTCTGTGGAAGAATGGCGAAACGACCAGGGCGGCCCCCATCGCGCTCGACGCGCCTAGATCTGGTAGTTGAGGATGGACTCCCGTCCGGCCTGCACGAGGGACTCCAGGGTCACCGCTTCCAGCGTCTGCAGCACGGCGGCGTCCAGACGGGCCCACACGGCGTCCGTGGGGTGCGCGTCCGCCAGGTCCGCGCCCCGCCTCCGGGACCCGGCCGCCGGGGAGATCTTTCCCTCCAGCACCTGCACGATCTCCCGCACGGTGATCGTGCGCGGCTCCCGCGCCAGCGCGTACCCGCCATGCGCGCCACGGAAGGAGCTGACCAGTCCGGCGCCGCGCAGCGGGATCACGAGCTTGCTCAGGTACTTCTCCGAAATGGAGTGAGCGGAGGCGATGTCCTTCAGGAACACCGGCTGGGCGCCGAACTTCAGCGCCAGCTCGTACATGAGTTTCAGCCCGTAGCGGCTGCGCGTGGAAATCAGCACCGGTCGCGCTCTCCGCGGTGAGCATAGGATGGCGGGCGGTGACGCGTCAACTCGAACGGCGCGCCCGGATTTCGCTATCTTGATCCCTGCGGGAGGAGCTCGAGATGCCCAGGATCGGGGAGCGCACGAGATACTTCACGGAGTCCGTGATCCGCCGGATGACGCGGGTCGCGAACGAGGCGGGGGCCATCAACCTGTCCCAGGGGTTCCCTGACTTCGACCCGCCGATGGAGCTGATGAACGCCGGCGGCCGCGCGGGACGTCACGGCCCGCACCAGTACGCCGTCACCTGGGGGGCCCCGGCGTTCCGGGAAGCCCTGGCGCGCACGCAGCAGGGTTTCCGGGGGATACCGCTGGACCCGGACCGCCACCTGGTGGTCACGTGCGGGGCAACCGAGGCGATGATGGCCTCCCTCATGACCGTCTGCGACCCGGGGGACGAGGTGATCGTCTTCTCTCCGTTCTATGAGAACTACGGCGCGGATGCCATCCTCACGGGCGCGCGGCCGCTGTACGTGCCGCTGTCGCCGCCGGACTACCGCTTCGACGAGCAGGAGCTGGCCCGGGCGTTCCAGCGCCGCCCCAGGGCGCTGGTGCTCTGCAACCCGTCCAACCCGTCCGGCCGGGTGTTCACGCGCGCGGAGCTGGAGTGCATCGCGCGCCTGGCGGAGGAGCACGACAGCTGGGTAGTCACGGACGAAGTCTACGAGCACATCGTCTACGAGCCGTTCGCTCACACCTACTTCGCATCCCTGCCGCGCATGTTCGACCGCACGCTCTCCTGCAGCTCCCTGTCCAAGACCTTTTCGATCACCGGGTGGAGGCTGGGATACGTGATCGGTCCGGAGGAGGCGATCAACGGCGTGCGAAAGGCCCATGACTTTCTCACCGTGGGCGCCGCCGCGCCCCTGCAGGAGGCAGCCGTCACGGCGCTGAACCTGCCCCCGGAGTACTACGCGCAGCTTCGGCAGGGATACACGGAGCGCCGGGACGTGTTCCTGGAGCAGCTCTCCGCGGCGGGTCTCCCGTTCACGACGCCGCAGGGCGCCTACTACGTGATGGCGGACATCTCGGAGCTCGGCTGCCGGGATGATACGAGCTTCTGCGAGTGGATGGCCCGGGAGGTGGGCGTGGCCGGAGTGCCGGGCTCCAGCTTCTTTTCCCAGCCGGTGCACCGCTACGTGAGGTTCCACTTCGCCAAGCAGGTGTCGACGCTCGTGGAGGCCGGCCGCCGGCTCCGAAGGCTGAGGGACGCCTGGGCGGCGCGCAGCGCTACGGCTTGAGGGCGCGCTTCAGGGCGTTGATGTTCTTCGTGACCTTGATCTCCCGCGGGCACACCCGGGTGCACGTGAAGTGGTTCTCGCAGCCCCATGCCCCGTGCGGATCGTCCAGGACGGCGCGGCGCGGGGGCAGTCCCGCGTCCCGGCTGTCGAACACGAAGCGCGCCGCGCTCACCAGGGCCGCCGGGCCAAGGTAGGCGGCGTCCTGGTCCAGCACCGGGCAGGCGGACCAGCAGGACGCGCACAGGATGCAGCTCGTGGCATCGTCAAAGGCGGCGCGCTCCTTCGGGGTCTGCTCCGTCTCCGCCGGACCGGCGGGCGCCCTGGCCACCAGGAAGGGGCTCACCGAGCGGTAGCGCTCGAAGAACCTCCCCTGGTCCACCATGAGGTCGCGCTGGACCGGCAGGTGAGCCAGCGGAGCCACGGTCACCACCGCGTTCTCCGCCGCGGCCACGTCCCGCACGAGCGTCTTGCACGCCAGCCGTTCAACGCCGGCAATCCGCATCGCATCCGACCCGCACACGCCGTGCCCGCAGCTCCTGCGGAACGACAGCGTCCCGTCCTGCTCGTCCTTCACGCGAAGCAGCGCGTCGAGGATGGAAGCGGTAGGGTCCACCTCCAGCGCGTAGTCCGCGTCCCGTGAGACCCCGTCCCCTTCCGACCGTGTGATCCTCAGGATGATCTTCATGCGTGCCGCCTCCTAATACACGCGCGGCTTCGGCGCCCAGGTGGAGATGTCCACCGGGCGGGAATCGAAGGCCACCGCGCCGTCGTGCAGCCAGGCCAGGCTGTGCTGGAGCCACCGAGTGTCGTCCCGCCGGGGAAAGTCGTCACGGGCATGCGCGCCGCGACTTTCCGTGCGACGACGGGCCGCGGCCGCCGTCAGGAGGGACAGGTCCAGCAGGTTCCGAAGCTCCAGCAGCCCGACCAGCTCGGTGTTGAACCGCCAGGAGGTGTCCCGGGCCCGCACCTCGTGCCACCTGCCGCGAAGCTCTCCCATCCGCTGCTCCGCGCGGGCAAGGTCCTGCTCGTTGCGAAAGATCCCTACCCCTTCCATCATCGTGGACTCCATCTCCGAGCGCAGCGCCGCGGCGTTCGCGCCGCGCGCTCCATCCCGAAGCCTCTCTACGGTGGATCGGATCTGCCCCTCCGGCTCCGACGCCGCCGGCGCGGGCCCGGCGCCCTCAACGTAGCGCGCCATGTGCCGGCCCGCCCGCCGGCCGAAGACCACGAGGTCCACGAGGCTGTTCGTTCCCAGTCTGTTGGCGCCGTGGACGGACACGCAGGCGCATTCCCCGGCCGCGTACAGCCCTTCGTAGGTGCCGCCGGCAGCGTCCGCCACTACCCGGCCGTCCATGTCCGTGGGAATTCCGCCCATGGCGTAGTGCGCGGTGGGCTGGACCGGGATGGGCGCTTGCACCGGGTCCACGCCGAGGTACGTCCGGCTGAACCCGGTGATGTCGGGGAGCTTCTTCTCCAGCACGTCGCGGCCCAGGTGCGCGGTTTCCAGCAGCACCCAGTCATCGATGGCGCCGTCTCCCCGCATCCCGTTTCCGGACTTGATCTCGGACACGATGGCGCGCGCGATCATGTCCCGCGGCGCCAGGTCGCGGAGCGTCGGCGCGTAGCGCTCCATGAAGCGCTCCCCCTGCCGGTTGCGCAGGATCCCGCCCTCCCCCCGGACCGCCTCCGTGATGAGGATCCCCAGCCCGCGGATGCCGGTGGGATGGAACTGGTAGAACTCCATGTCCTGCAGCGGAACGCCGCGGCGTGCCAGCACCGCGGGACCGTCCCCCGTGTTGGCGTGCGCGTTGGAAGTGACGCGGAACATGCGGCCGAACCCGCCGGTGGCGAACAGCACCGCCCGGGCGCGGAACACGTGCAGCTCTCCGGTGGCCAACTGGAGGGCGACCACGCCGCCGCAGCGCCGCCCCTCCAGGATCACGTCCACCACGCTCCACTCGTCGAAGAACTCCACCCCGTTCTTGATGCACTGCTGGTAGAGCGTCTGAAGTATCTGGTGGCCGGTGCGGTCCGCGGCGTAGCAGGAGCGCTTCACCGGCGCTTCCCCGAAGTTGCGCGTGTGTCCGCCGAAGCGCCTCTGGTCGATGCGGCCGGAGTCCGTCCGGCTGAACGCGAGGCCCCGGTGCTCAAGGTCGTAGACCGCGCGCACGGCGTCTTCCGCCAGCAGCGCGGCGGCGCCCTGGTCCACGAGGTAGTCTCCGCCCTTGACCGTGTCAAAGGCGTGCCACTCGGGCCGGTCCTCCTCCACGTTGCCAAGCGCCGCGCCGATCCCGCCCTGCGCGGCGCCGGTGTGGCTGCGCATGGGCAGCAGCTTGGACAGGACCGCCGTGCGCGGCGGCCGGCCCCCGGCCGCCTGCCGGGCCGCGTCGCTTGCCTCCAGGGCGGCATACAGTCCCGCGCCGCCCGCACCCACTATCAGCGCGTCGAACTCCCCACTCATCCCGTTGCCTCCGGATTTGCCTCTCACCGGTGGCACAATCGGGGGGCCCTGTCAATCTCCCGTCCTGCCGGCCGCTTTTCGCCGCCGCGCGCCCGTCCGGAACCATCTCTTTTTTTTCTCTCATTTTTAAACTTCCGCTGGTCGAAAAAATGAGTGAGGGAAGCTTCGGTCTGCCGAGGGCGGAACCTCTCTACCTCTCCTTGATCTGATTCTCGGACGGATCTCGAGGGGAGGTAAGGGAATTCGCGCTCACCGGGAGGGGCGAGGCATCCGCTCGAATGAGTCACTCAAGGAGGATGACATGGTCATCAATCACAACATGAGCGCGATGTTCGCCGACCGGCAGCTGAAGGTGAACAACCAGGAAATGGACAAGAACATGGAGAAGCTGTCCTCGGGCCTGCGCATCGTGCGGGCCGGCGACGACGCGTCCGGTCTTGCCGTCAGCGAGAAGATGCGAAGCCAGATCCGCGGCCTGCGCCAGGCCAGCGCCAACGCCTCCAACGG
>DASRZR010000028.1:0-12865 GCA_035686185.1 Spirochaetia bacterium
GCGGCGGCGGAGATCCCGGTCGTGGCCCCGAGGCGCGCGCCGGATGGCCGCACGCTGCACGAGCTGGTGGCCAGGGCAGACGATGCCGACGGTGAGAAGGCATCGGAAGGCAGGTTCTTCTTTGCCGTGTTTCCCCGGAGCGGCGGCCGCACGTTTGAACCGGAAGCACCGGAGGACTTCGAACGCCTGGGGTCCCTGGTGGGCCGCTGCCATGCCGTCGGCGCCCGGGGCGCCGCGCCCCACCGCGTGCGGTGCGCGCCGGTGCCGACCACCGCCTCCTACGTGGACGAGCTGCTGGCGGACGGGCTGGTGCACCCGGACTGCGTGCCGGACTTCACCGCGGCCTGCCGGGAGACGCTGGATGCCATTTCCCCGCTGTTCGATTCCGCCGCGGTGCAGCGCATCCACGGCGACTGTCACCGGGGGAACGTGATAGACCGGCCAGGGACCGGCCTTGCGCTCATCGATTTCGATGACATGATGAGCGGTCCGCCGGTCCAGGACCTGTGGCTGGTGCTCCCCGACCACGCGGGGGAAAGCCGCGCCGAGCTTGCATCCCTGCTGGACGGGTACGAGCAGTTCCATCCGTTTGACCACGCCACGCTGCGGCTGATCGAGCCGCTGCGGTTCATGCGCATGATCTACTTTCTGGTGTGGCGCGCGCGCCAGCGCGAAGACTACTGGTTCCGCGGAAGCTTCCCGGACTGGGGAAGCGAGGCGTTCTGGATCAAGGAGACCGAGGACCTGCGGGAGCAGGCCTCGGTGGTGAGGGACGCGCGGGAGGAGTGAGGCGCGACCGCGCGGTTCACTCGGGCACCGGCACCTGCGCCCGTGCCTACACGACGTGCAGCGCGATGCCCAGCTCCCGGATGATCTCCACGTACTCCAGGGAGATGCCCGGGTCCGTGACGATGGCGTGGAAGTCCTTCAAGTCCGCAAACCACGCGGGAGTGACGCGGCCGAACTTCCGGGAGTCTGCAAGCAGGATGCGCGTCTGCGAGCTTGCCACCGCCGCCTTCTTCAGCTCCGCTTCGTCGGCGTCGGGGCAGGTCACGCCGAGCGTGTCACTTGCGCCGCCGGCGGAAAAGAACGCCTTGCCCGCGCGGTAGCGACGGATCATGTCCACGCCTTCCCGGCTCTCGCAGACGAGGGTGGAAGACCGCAGCGCGCCCCCGGCCAGCACCACGCGGTGCGCCGGGTGCCGGCTGGCCTCCAGGGCGATATTCAGCGCAAAGCAGACGATCGTCACGGGCACGTCGGCGGGAATCGACCGGGTAAGCCATTCCGTGGTGACCCCGGCATCGATGATGACAACGTCCCCGGCCTCCACCAGGGACGCCGCCTTCCTGCCGATCCTCATCTTTTCCTGGGTGCCGGGGGTCTTCGGGTCGGACAGGGAGAAGGCGCCCGGGGAGCCCTCGCGGAGGTCGTCCGTGAGCACGGCACCGGTATGAACGAGCTTCACCCTGCCTTCCGAGGCGAGCAGGTCGAGGTCCCGTCGGACGGTCATCTCGGAAACGTCGAGCTGGGCAGCGAGGTCCCTGAGGGAGGCGTTGCCCGCCCTGCGTATCGTCTCGAGGATTCGAGTGATCCTGTCCTGGCGCTTTTTTGACGGCATGAAGCGACCGGGGCCCCCAAATGAGAAATACTATACAGATAGCGACTATACTGCAAATATTTCATCGACATTTTGCGCATTCATGATGACTACTAATTGACAATTCGCATAGAATCTCACATTCTATTCCAGACATTGAGAAATTAATAACAACCCGCGGAGTTTCCGCCACTGGGAGGACCGCTTCAGAAATGGGGCGGTTGCGGAAATCGCGGGTTTCTTTTTGCCTGGCGGCTATCCGAGCTTGTTCGAAGCGAGGACCTGGGAAGGGAGCAGGGCAGCGAGCGCCTGGCATGCGTTGGCAAGGGGCGCCAGCCAATACTCGCCGGAGCTCCAGACCGTGCGGCCTTCCAGGTCAGCAACGATTTCGTCCACCGCATCGCCCAGCGGCCCGATGGAGAATCCCCCGGGGATGGCTCCGTAGAACCGGCTGTAGGGGGTGACGGCGCGGTAGCCCACGCCGGCAATCATGCTTGCATTCAGAGGGTTGTTCCCCGCCAGCCAGGCGAGCTGGTCCCAGGCGCTGTGCCGGCATTCCTCGTTTCCCAGGACGTCTGCCAGGAGCGCAAGGGCGTGCGCCCAGCTCGTCCAGTGCCCCGCCAGCCCGTGGACCACTTTCTGGGGTGTGTCGGTCGGCATGAAGAACCGGTACACCATGTCGCCCTTCCACGGGTGCCAGGCGTCGGCAGCGGAGCCGGGGCGGGAGTACAGGCCGTAGGGCATCATTCCAAACGGGTTCGTGCCAAGGAGCGGCCGCGCAAAGTCCTCCCAGCAGCGCTCCAGGGCCTGGCGCACCTGCCCCGCCAGCGGGTGCTCGTAGTCCGCGTCCAGGAAAGCCGCAAGGGCGATGAGCGGTTGGGCCGAGCTCAGGATACCCCGGTAGGGCTCGTCGCGGCCCTGGTCCCGGAACCAGTACCCGTGCGATGACTGCAGGTCCATCATGACCGACACGAGCGCCGACACCTCCGGCTCAGTCACCACGCCCAGGCCGTGAAGGCGCAGGGCGGCCAGCAGGCGCCAGGAGATCACGGAGGTCCACCCGTGAAAGGCGTCCCGGCGCCGGCCCTTCATGAACTCCCAGGCGCGCAGCGCGGCGTCCCGGCACTGGCGGGAGAGCGCCGGCGAGTCAGCGTGCATCTGCTCTCCCCCGTCAAGCAGGACACAGATGGCGGCATACTGGGCAATCGGGTTGTACTGCACGCGGACGGTCCGCTCGTCTCCGCTTCCCGGCCGGTTGTCCGTGAACCGGTTACCCTCGTTGTCCGCGTACACGCCGGCGTGGTTCTCGTGCCACCAGCTCATGCCCGGGGCGCGGCGGCTGTCTCCCCCGCCGCCCACGTCCTCCAGGAACATGCCGGTCTGCGGATCCTGCATCCTCAGCACCCAGGAGATCCCCCACGCGGCTTCCGCAATGAAGTCGTCCTCGTACGGCTTCTGGCGCCAGTGCCGGCGGGAGAGCCCGCCGCGCCGCTTCAGGTCCAGGAACCCGAGCACCGGCAGGGACGTGGTGGCCATCCACTTGCGGAGGTCCCCGGCATCGTGCCAGCCGCCGGAGGCGTCCATCGCCGCCCCGGTGTCGGAGCGAATCCCGTCGTCCAGGTGGCACGGCCCCCGACGCTCGTCCTCGAACCGGCCGCATCGCTGGGAGTGGACGTAGTCCAGGAACAGCCACGGAAGGGACGACCAGGCGCCGTCCGATACGGTAAAGGGAAATGACCAGGCGACCGGCGCGCCTGCCCCGGCGCCCGCGGCCGTGACGGCGGCGCGATAGACGCCAGGACGGCGCAGCCCGGAGAAATCACCGACGAGCCACTTCCCCATGGGACCGTCGTGCGGAGAAAGCTCGCCCCGGAAGGCATCCACGTACCGCTCGTCGCTTCCCAGCGCCTGCGCGTCCAGCCGGCCGAGGTCATGAATGGCGAACTGGCGGGAGCCCGCCGCTGCCTCCACCGGTAGCACGATCCGTTTGCGGCCCGCGCACAGCCAGCCGGGGTGGCTGGCGTGGATGGCGGGCAGCGCGCGGTTCACGACTTCTTTTCCTCCACGCGGATGTGCAGGTCACGAAGCTGCGCGGCGTCCACCTCGGAGGGAGAGCCGTCCATGGGGCACTGGCCGAGCGTGTTCTTGGGGAACGCGATCACGTCACGGATGGTCGGCTCACCGGCCATCATCGCCACCAGGCGGTCGAACCCCGGCGCGATGCCGCCGTGCGGGGGCGGGCCGTAGCGGAACGCCTCCAGCAGGAAGCCGAACCTCTTCTGCGCCAGCTCCTCCGAGAATCCCAGGAAGCTGAAGATCCGCTTCTGAAGCTGCGGGTCGTGGATCCTGATGGAGCCGGACGCCAGCTCCACGCCGTTGCACACGAGGTCGTACAGGTCCCCCTTCACCTCGCCCGGCCGTTTCTCGAAGTCTGCCACAAAGCGCTCCTGGGGCATCGTGAACATGTGGTGGGCAGGGTCCCACTTCTTCTCCTCCGCGTTCCACTCGAACAGCGGGAAGTCCACGATCCAGCAGAAGCGGAACTGCTTCGGGTCCGCCAGGTTCAACTGCTTCCCGAGCTGGCTGCGCACCGCGCCCAGGGAAAGGCAGGCGGTGCGGAACTCCGCGCCCACCAGCAGGATGAGGTCACCTGCCTTCGCCCCCAGGGCGGCTTTGATCCCGGCGGCCTGCTCCGCGTAGAACTTGGAGATCCCGCCGTCCAGCCCGGCCTCGGTGACCTTCATCCACGCCAGGCCGGCCGCGCCGTAGACCTTGGCCACGGATTCCAGCTCCGTGATCTGCTTGCGGGAGTACTCGCCGCAGCCCGGCGCCACCAGTGACTTCACCACGCCGCCGTCTTCCACCACCTTGCGGAACACCTCGAACCCGCCCTGCTTCGCAAAGGGGCCGAAGTCCTTCATGGCCAGGTCGAAGCGGAGGTCCGGCTTGTCGGATCCGTACAGGTTCATGGCATCGTCATACGGAAGCCGGGCAAACGGCACCTCCAGCGTCGCGCCGATGGACTCCTTGAACACGTGCGCCATGAGCCCCTCCACGAGCGTGAACACGTCCTCCCGGGACACGAAGCTCATCTCGATGTCGATCTGCGTGAACTCGGGCTGGCGGTCCCCGCGCGCGTCCTCGTCGCGGTAGCAGCGCGCAATCTGGAAATAGCGGTCGAAGCCGGACACCATGAGAAGCTGCTTGTAGAGCTGGGGAGACTGGGGCAGCGCGTAGAAGCAGCCCGGGTTCAGCCGGGACGGTACCAGGTAATCGCGGGCGCCCTCCGGCGTGCTCTTGATGAACGTGGGGGTCTCGATCTCGTAGAACCCCTTGCCCGCCAGGTATTCCCGGGTGGCGAACGCTGCCCGGTGGCGCAGCGCGATGTTCCTCTGCATGGCGCCGGTGCGCAGGTCCAGGTAGCGGTAGGTGAGCCGGGTGTCATCCTTGGCCTCGGCCCGCTCGTCCACCATGAACGGCAGCACCTCGCACCGGGAAAGGATCACCATGCGGGATGCCTGCACCTCGATGGCGCCGGTGGGCATGTTCGGGTTGGCCATGGAGCCGGGCCGGGCCCGGACGGTCCCTTCCACCGCCACGCAGTACTCGAACCTCAGCTCCGCGCAGACCGAGCGCAGATCGGCCGGCGCGTCAGCGTCCACCACGACCTGGGTGATGCCGTAGCGGTCCCGGATGTCGAAGAACAGGATTCCGCCATGGTCACGATGCCGATGCACCCATCCGTTCAGCACGATGCGGGTGCCGGCATCACTGGCGCGCAGGGCGCCGCAGGTCACGGTACGCTTCATGGTTTCCATGCGGCGACTATAGACGGGAACGTTCTGCCGATGCAAGGAAACGGGCTCTCGCGGTCTGCGAGAAGCGGCCGAGCATCAGCGTGTCGACGCTGGCCGAAGCTATATCTCCCGCCACCGGTGGCACGCCACCGTGCGGCCTCCCGCGTCCACCGGCGCAAGCGGCGGCTCCGCGGTGCGGCAGATTTCCCGCGCGTGCGGGCACCGTGGATGGAAGCGGCAGCCGGCCGGCGGGTCGATGGGGTTGGGCACGTCCCCGCTGAGGATGATCTTCTCCCGTCGCGTCAGCGGATCCGGCACCGGGATGGCGGACAGCAGCGCCCGCGTGTACGGGTGCAGCGGCCTCTCGAAGATCTCCGACGTGGGCCCCGTCTCCACGATCTTGCCCAGGTACATGACGGCGATGCGGTGGGAGATGTACTTCACCACCAGCAGGTGGTGCGTGACGAAGAGGTACGTGAGGTGGAACTCCGCCTGGAGGCGCTTCAGAAGATTCAGGATCTGCGCCTGCACGGAAACGTCCAGCGCGGAGGTGGGCTCGTCCATCAGGATGAACTCGGGGCTCGTGGCCAGCGCCCGGGCTATGGCGATGCGCTGGCGCTGCCCGCCGGAGAACTCGTGCGGGTAGCGCAGGAGGTGGTCCGGCGTGAGACCGACGATGGCCAGGAGCTCCAGGACGCGGCTCTCCACGTCCTGCGGCTTCACCAGGTGCTGTGCCGTCAGCGGCTCGGCCACGATGTCCCGGACCAGCATCCGGGGGTCCAGCGAGTTCGTCGGGTCCTGGAACACCACCTGGATCTTCTGGCGCAGGGCAAGCAGCGCCCGCCCGCTGAGACGGTTCAGGTCCATCGTGCGCGCCAGCGCCCGGCCCCGGGAGCGCTCGGCGGGATCCGCGGCGGCCAGCATCACCTCCACCTTCTCCACGAGAGCCGGATCCTGGCCAAAATAGATCCGGCCGTCCGTGGCCTTGTGCAGCCGCAGCACGGCCTTGCCCAGCGTGGTCTTCCCGCAGCCGCTTTCCCCTACCAGTCCCACGCACTCGCCGCGCTTCAGGGCCAGGTCCACGCCATCCACGGCCTTCACGTCCGCGATACGGCGGCGGAACACGCCGCCGGTGACCGGGTAGTACTTCTTCAGGGAACGGACGTCGACAAGCGTATCCGGCGTCATGTCGGTCCTCCCGCCGCCTTGCGGACGGCCGGCGGATACAGGTGGCAGGCCACCCAGTGGTCGGGGAGATGCTCCACCGCGGGAGGCTTCTCCCGGGAGCACACCTCCATGCGCCGCGGACATCGCGGATGGAAGCGGCATCCTTCCGGGGGTCGGATGAGGTTCGGCACGGCGCCCGGGATCATCGAAAGCTCTTCCCTCTGGTCCACCTTCGGGACCGAGGCGAGCAGCCCCTGGGTGTACGGGTGCAGGGGCCGGGCAAACAGCTCGGCCACGGCGGCCGTCTCGCTGACGTCCCCGGCGTACATCACGGTGACACGGTCACACACCTCCGCCACGAGCCCCAGGTCGTGGGTAATGAACAGCACGGAGGAGATCGTGGAGCGCTTCAGGTCCTTGATCAGCTCCACGATCTGCGCCTGGATCGTCACGTCCAGGTTCGAGGTAGGCTCGTCGGCCACCAGCAGCGTGGGGTGGCAGGCCAGCGCCATCGCGATGACGATGCGCTGCTGCATCCCTCCGGAAAGCTCGTGGGGGTAGCGCTCCGCTACGTTCGCCGGGTTCGGGATGCCCAGGCTTCGCAGCAGCTCCACGACGTGGCGCCGGATGGTGGCGTCCAGGGGCCGCCGGTAGCGACGCAGGAGCGGGATGCGCCGCGCCACGGCCGAGGCGCCGCCGCGAGGCCGGGCCCGGTCCCGCGCGTAGTTCAGCGCCTCCCGTCGGATGCGCGCCGCCGCCCCGTCACGGGATTCGAGCTGCGCCAGTTCCGCGTCGATGCGGCTCACCGCGGCCGCGAAGCGCTTGAAACCGCGGCTCTCCGCGCGGAGCAGGGCGCCCTGCAGCGCGCGCACGAGGCGGCGCGGAGAGCCGCTCCTCATTCCGCGGCGGCTCTCCTCCAGGCCGGCCAGCGTCTCGTCGATCATCTGCTCCATGCGATGCAGGCGGAAGCTTTCCCCCACCTGGTCCCGCACGGACAGCACCGGGTTGAGGGCAGCGCCCGGTTCCTGGAAGATCATGGAGATGTCGCTGCCGCGGATGGACTGCATGTACGTCTCGGTGCGCTCCAGGATCTCGATGCCCGCGCCCTGGTCCGAGTCGTTGAGGAACAGGAGGATGGCCCCGGAATCGATGCGGCCGGGGGCCTGCACGATGCGCATGAGCGAGCGCACGGTCACGCTCTTGCCGCACCCGCTCTCCCCCACCAGGCCGTAGGTCTCCCCGCGGCGGATGACCACGCTCACCCCGTTGAGAGCGTGCACCACGCCCTCGAACGTGTAGAAGTTCGTCACCAGGTCCCGTGTTTCCGCGAGCGCCCCCGCGCCGGCCGGCCTCATCAGCGCCTCCTCATCCGCGGATCGAAGATGTCCCGCACGGCATCCCCCATGAGGTTCCACCCGAGCACGAACAGTGAGATGACGAACCCGGGGATGAACACCACGTACCAGTAGGCAAAGCGGTTGCCCGGCGCGCCCACGATCCAGTTGCGGCACAGCGAGATGATCTGTCCCCAATCCGCGGTGCCTGTTTCCGAGCCCAGCCCCAGGAAGGAGAGGGCGGCGGCCGTGAGTATCGTGGTCCCGATGTTCAGGGAGGCGAGGATGAGCACGGAGTACATGGCGTTGGGAAGGATATGGTTGATCATGATGCGCAGGTGCGAGGCGCCGCTGGCCCGGGCGGCCTGGATGAAGTCCCGGCCCCGGGTCACCAGGATGTCGCTGCGCAGCACGCGCGTGTAGCTGGGCCACCCGGTGATGATGAGCACGATGGTCACCGCCTTCAGGCCGCGGCCGATGGCCACCACGAGCGCCATGGCCATCACGAGGTACGGGATGGCGAAGAAGATGTCCGTGATCCGCATGATGATCTCGTCCCACGCGCCGCCGAAGTACCCCGCCAGCACGCCAAGGATGATCCCGATCAGGAGATTCGCGGCCACCACGAACACGCCGATGCGGAACGCGCTTCGGGTGCCCCAGATGAGGCCGTACAGCATGTCGTACTGCTGCTGCATCGTGCCCAGCGGGTGCGCGGCGCTGGGCGGGGACGGCTCGATGCGAAACCCGGTGTGGGGAATGCGGAACGGATCCGGGTACTTCGGGGGAGCCAGCACCGGCGCCAGCAGCGCGATGATCCCGAAGATCACCACGAGGGAGAGCCCGATCACGGACAGCGGGTTCTTCAGGAATCGGCGCAGCGTGAACAGGAGCTCCTTCAGACGGGGGTGCGCGGCGGAAAGGCGGCGATCGGTGCTCGTTTCCATGGTGCGGCCTTTCATGCGAGCCGGACGCGCGGGTCCACCCACGCGTAGATCAGGTCCACGATCAGGTTGATGACCACGTAGACCGTGCCGAGGAACAGCACGTCGAACATGATGGCGGGAACATCCAGCTGCAGGGCGGCCTGGGCCATCCACCACCCGATCCCCTTGCGGTCGAAGATCGTCTCCGTGATCACCATGCTGCCCATGAGGTCGGCAAAGGTGATACCGGAGATCGTGATGACCGGAAGCATCGCGTTGCGCCGGGCGTGGTGGCGGATCAGCGTCCGTCGGTCCGCGCCCTTGGCCCGGGCCGTCATCATGTAGTCCTGGCCCAGGGACTCCAGCATGCTGGAGCGCATGAGCCGCATGATGAGCGCGGAATTGATGATGGCCAGGTTCACGGACGGAAGGATCATCCGGTAGAACGCGTCCCAGAAGATGTCCCAGCGCCAGTTCAGGATGGCGTCCAGCGTCACGAGCCGGGTATACTGGTGGAAGCCGCCCCCAAAGACGACGTTGCGGACCTCGTTGGACATCTGGCTGGGAGGGAAGATTCCCGCGAACCCGTAGAAGACCATCAGCAGGAGCAGGCCGAGCCAGAACGTGGGCAGGGAGAAGCCCACGATGGCCATGATCCGGGTGAAATGGTCGGTGGGGGTGTCCTTGCGCACCGCGCCCAGGGTCCCCAGCAGAATGCCCGTCAGGATGATGAGCGGCGCGGCCAGCAGCACCAGCTCCAGGCTCACCGGAAAGAAGCGTACAAAACCGTCCCACACGGGTGCGCTGGCGGTGATGGAGTACCCGAACTCCCCGCGGAAGATGTTGGAAACCCACCGCCAGTACTGCAGCGGCGCCGGCTCATCCAGCCCGTACTTGGCGATCAACCGGTCCATCATCTGGGGAGTGACCCGGTCCCCGTTCACGTAGATGGCCACGCGCTGCCCCGGTGGCAGCAGCATCATCATGGTGAACACAATGAGGGACACCCCCACGAGAACGAGGACCATGAACAGAAGCCTTCGGATGACGTACGAAACAAGGCTCACGATGCCACTCCCCCAGGGGCGGGAGCCCGCCCCGAGACTCGTTTCGGACTTTTTTCTGGAGAACGTGCGCGGAGCCCCGGTCCATTCCGGGGCCCCGCGCGACAACAGGATGAGACTACGTCTCTACCCCTTGGTCAGGATGGGCAGGAGCTCCATCTGCAGTGACTCCATGGGCGAGTAGTAGTAGCCCTTGATCCAGTCCTTGAAGAACCGCTGGCGCAGCGGCTGCGAGAACAGGATGGCGATGGCGTCATCCAGCCATATCTGCTGGAGCTGGTTGTACATCGCCTGGCGCTTCACCGGGTCGAGCTCCACGGCGGCCTTGGCCACCAGGTCGTCCGCCTTGGGGTTGTTGTAGCTCTGCCGTCCCGCGAAATACCCGCTGGAGGACATGTAGGGGTTGGCATAGTCGTCGGGGTCCGGGTAGTCGGGGCTCCAGCCCATGAACAGCACCGGAACGCGCTTTTCCTTGTTCTGCTCGCTGAACTGCGACCACTCGAGGCCCCGGACGTTGATCTGGAACTTCGGGTTGACCGCCATGACGTTCTCGGCGAGGATCTTGGCCGCGGTCTCCCGCTCCAGGTTCCCGCTGTTGAACAGCAAGTCCATCTTGAAGCCCTTGTCCCACACCTGACCGTTGAACGCCTTCTTGAAGTACTCGGTGGCCTTGGCCATGTCATGCGGCCGGCTCTCCAGCTTCGTGTTCTTGTACGGCAGGCCCTTCACGATGAAGGTGACCGGGTCCAGGTTGTTTCCGCTGAAGCCGTCCTGCGTCTCCTGCTGCTCATCCCACGCGTAGATGAAGCCCAGGCGCACGTTGATGTCGGAGAAGAAGTCCGACGGGATTCCGTTGCCGTCCAGCTTGCCGGAGTAGATGGCAGCGTTGTCCTGGTCGTTGATCTTCAGGTTGAAGTGGGCGCCCGTCGTGTCCAGGGAGGCGAGGTTCTTGTAGATCGTGATCCCCTTCTCCTGGGCCATCTCCGGGAAGTTCGTGGCCGGCACGTAGATGGTGTCCGCGTCCCCCTGCAGCAGCATGAGCTTGCGGGTAGCCATGTCGTCCACGATCTTGTACACGCCGTTCTTGATGGCGGGCTTCGGGCCCCAGTAGGAGTCGTTGCGCGTCACGTCGATCTCCACCTTCGGCTCCCACCGCACGAACTTGTATGGACCGGTGCCCATCGCGATGTTGAACAGCGTCTCCTTGCCGGTGGCGGGATTGTTGAACTTCTGCCACGTGGCCGCGGTGCCGTCCCAGCCGCCCTGCTCCGTCACCCACTTCTTGCTGACGATGGATCCCCACTTGCCAGCGAGCACCGAGAGGAACGCCGGGTACGGTGCGGCAAGCTTGAACACGACCTTGCTGCCCTGCGCCGTGATGGCGGCATCTATCTTGCTGAAGTCAGCGACGATCTTTCCGTTGTCGTCCCGGGAGGCGCCGCCGCCGAGGAAGAGCTGGTACCAGATCCAGGCGGGACCCGCGTCGGGGTCCGTGATCAAGTCCCTCTTGAACGTGTAGGCCACGTCCTCCGCGGTGAGCGGATAGCCGTTTGCGAACTTCACCCCGGAGCGGAGGGTGAACGTGTAGGTCTTGCCGTCCTTGGAAATGCCGCCGTTGGCAACGGTGGGAACCGCGGTGGCGAGCTTGGGAACGAATGTGCCCAGGTCGGCGCCCTTGAAATCGATGAGCCGGTCGTACAGCAGCGCCAGCATCGTCCAGGAGACGTTGTCATACGCTACCGCCGGGTCGAGGCTGACGGCGTCTCCCGGTTCGGCGTCGATGAAGGTATCCGGGTTCTTGACGGCGGGCGCGGCCACGACGGCCCCGGCCACCACGGTAAGAACCACGGCGAGAACGATGAATCTCTTCATGGAACCTCCTTCGGTGAATGGAATCGCAACTGGCAGCAAGAGTAGCATAGCCGCCCGCGGGGCGCAAATGGCGCGGGAGGCCTTCCCCAAGCCCGGGGGGACAGGTATGGTTGCCGCATGATAAATCCCGAAGAAACACGTGCCCATTTCCCTGCACTGGATCCCGCCGCTCACGGCGGAACGGCCCCCGTGTTCTTCGACGCGCCGGGGGGCACGCAGATCTCCCGGGAATCGATTCAGGCGATCACCGAGTACCTGGTGACGCGCAACGCGAACCACGACGGCCACTTCCGCGCCAGCCGCGAATCAGACGCGATGGTGGCTCGCACACGGTCGGCCGTGGCTGATTTCATCGGCGCCTCACGGCCGGAGGAGATCTGCTTCGGCCAGAACATGACCAGCGTGACCTTCAACCTGTCGCGCAGTATTGCGCGGGAACTGCACCCCGGGGACGAGGTGGTGGTCACGCGGCTGGATCACGACGCCAACGTGGCTCCGTGGCTGCTTGCCGCAAAGGACCGCGGCGCCGAGGTGCGCTGGGTGGACTTCGACCCGAACGAGGGCGCCTGGACGGCGGACGCGCTGGCCGCGCAGGTCACCTCCCGCACGAAGCTGGTGGCCGTGGGGCTGGCCTCCAACTCCACCGGCACGATCAACCCGGTGGCGGAGGCGGCACGGATCGCCCACGAGGTGGGAGCGTGGTGTTTCGTGGACGCGGTCCACTATGCACCGCACGGCCCGATCGATGCGGCGGCGCTGGGGTGCGATTTTCTTGCCTGTTCCGCGTACAAGTTCTTCGGTCCCCACGTGGGCATCCTCTGGGGCCGCTACGAGCTGCTGGATCGGCTGCCGGCGTACAAGGTGCGTCCGGCCGGGGATGTGCCTCCGTTCAAGTGGGAAACCGGGACGCAGAGCTTCGACGGGATCGCCGGCGTGGGGGGGTGCCTGGCCTACCTGGAATGGGTGGGACGGACATTCGGAGGCGCCGGGGCGGGAGCCCGGAAGCAGGTGCTGCGCGCCGGCATGGAGAGCATCCGATCCTACGAGGCGGGGCTGGCTCGACAGATGCGGGACGGGCTGGCTTCCATCAAGGGGCTGTGTGTCCGGG
>DASRZR010000029.1:0-5002 GCA_035686185.1 Spirochaetia bacterium
CCACCACCTGCTGGACCCGGGGACCATACCCGGAGCGGAAGGCGTCCGCGCGGAACTGGGACACGACGTGCCGCGCCACCTCGACGCGATCCGGATACTCGGACCATTCTCCCGCCTCCAGCCGTTCGAAGAACGACTCCAGGACGTTGGCGCCTTTCCCGCCCATGCGGCCGTGGATGACGCGGGACGCCCGGTTGGCGGCCAGCACGTCCCATGCCGGGGTGCGGATGACGGCCGGGCTGGGTTCCAGTGAATCGAGGACGTGCTGGAGCGCCGGGGCCACGTCCTGCGCATCCCTGGCCTTGACCTCCGGCGGCCGGTGCTGGGCCAGGAGAAACAGGTGCTCCCGCTCGGCCTCGGTGAGGCCAAGGCCCGAGGCCAGGCGGTCCAGGACGTCCGCAGACGGAGTTCCGCCCCGTCCCTGCTCCAGCCACGTGTACCACGCAGGGCTCACGTTGGCACGAAGCGCCACCTCTTCCCGACGGAGGCCGGGCGTCCGTCGGCGGCTCATGGGGTAGCCGAGGCTGGCCGGGTCTATCTTGCTCCTGCGGTCCTTGAGGAAGAGTCCCAGGGCGTTGTCGCGGTCCTTCACCGGCATCCTGTTAGTCCTGCTCCTATGATAAGGTCACTACTTTTTTCATTTTCGTCGAGAGCCTACCTTCGAACCATGAGCAAAGCAGACACCGCCGCGACGCACGCGGCAACAGAGGTCAGTCTTCCCCTTACGTTCGACGCCCTGGTCATCCCGCAGCCTGGCGCGCCGGTCAGCCTCCAGCAGAAGACCATAGCGTCCCTGGCCGACGATGAGGTCCTGGTTCGTGTCAGCCACGCTTCCATCAACAGGATGGATCCCCTGCTGGCAATTCGCAACGGGTTCAACCTTCCTGCCCCCTACGTGCTGGGATTCGATTTCAGCGGCGAGGTCGTCCGTACGGGCGGAAACGCGGGGCCCCGGCTGGGCGAGCAGGTGTGCGGTACCACGATTGCCGGGGGCGGGTTCGCCAGGTACATCGTGGCAAAGAACGCGTACGTCCTGCCCCGGGGTGCCGTTCCCCCCGCGGAGGCGAGCGCGTTCGGGATTGCCTGGATGACCGCGTACGAGTCCATGGTGATCACCGGCAACGCGGAACAGCACCGCGGCACGTGGATCTACATCCCCGGTGGCGCGGGCGGCGTGGGTCACTTTGCAACGCAACTTGCCAGGCTGTACGGGCTGCGGGTGATCGCCAGCGCGGGCAAGGCCGCGTCCCTCGACCTCCTGCGGCAGTTGCACGTGGACCACGTCATCGACTACAGGCGCCAGGACGTCGTCGCGGAGATCATGAAGCTCACGGACGGGAAGGGCGTTCCGCTCGTGTACGAGTCCACCTACCAGCCGGCATCCTACACGCAATCGGCCGCCGTGGTGGCTTCCGGAGGTGAGTACATACGGCTGGGCACCCCGGCGCAGATGACGTCGTTTGGTCTTCCGGACATGACGCCGGTGGTGGAAGCCCGGGGAGGGAAGGTGCTCATCGGGGACCCCGGCCGGTACCGCATCGATCCCGAGTTCCAGCCCCGGGCACGGGAGCTCTTTGAGGGACAGAAGCAGGCGGTGTCCTGGTACGAGCAAGGGAAGGTGAAACCCGTGATCACCATGACCGTGCCGTTTGACGCGGCCGCGCTGCAGCAGGCGTTTGCCGGTTTCATCGCCGGCACGGTCAACGTCGGCAAGGTCGTGGTCCAGTGCCGGTGACGCCGTAGACTACCGCCCGGTAGGTGCCCCGCCGGGGAGCCCGGCTCCCGGTGGGGCCGGCGACGGGTCTCTCCCCGGAGTCCGGCTTGTCTCACGCTACACCTTTTGGTATAATTTATCCGTGAACCAGCTTAGCAACGTCCTCACGGCCGTCTCCCATCCCTCCCGACGGGCCATCATGCAGCGGCTGGCCCGGTCCGGGCCGGCGCGCTTCACCGACGTGGCGGAGCCGCTGGACGTCACGCTGAACGCCGTCACCAAGCACCTGAAGTTGCTGGAGCGGGCGGGACTGATCACGCGGGAGAAGCAGGGACGGGAGGTCTTCATCACCCTGCGTCCGGAGCCGCTGCGCCTGGTGGCGGATTGGGTCCACGAATACGAGCGTTACTGGACGGAGCACCTGGATCGATTCGAGGGCTACTTCAAGGGAAAGGGGCGAAAGACGCCATGAAGTCTCACACGAAAACCATCGAGATCAATCTCGAGCGCGTGATTCCTGCTTCCGTGGACGACGTATTCAACGCCTGGCTGGACCCGAAGGTCCCCGGCACGCTGTGGAACTACGCGAAGGAGCTGATCTTCGACCCGAAGGTCGGCGGCCTGTTCTACGTGCTCGTCCTGTCCGACGAGCGGAGGATTGCCCACTACGGCCGGTTCACCCAGATCGATCGACCCGGCCGGATCCAGCACACGTTCGTGTCACCCAACACACGCGGCCTGGAGTCCGTGGTAACGGTCACCTTCAGGAAGAAAGGGGAAGGCACGCTGATGGTCCTGCGCCACGAAGGCCTTCCTGACGATGACGGGGGCCGGGGTCACGAGGACGGCTGGAGCTTCTTCCTGGGGCGCCTGGAGGAGCACCTGGCGGGTGCCCGCGCTCAACGGACGGGCTGAGGGCCAGGCCGCCGAACGCGCGTCGGGTCGCCCGTTGGCAACGCCTTCCGCCGGCCCCGTGCCGAGTGCGGCCTGTCTGACGCCGCGATCGTGGCCCTGTCCTGCCTGTACCGGAGATCTCCAGCGGTCCGTGCGCGGCGCGGCTCCCGGCCTACGCGCGTCACGGCTGCTCCCAGCGCAGGTTCTGCGTCTGGGAGTAGCTCTTGAACGTGATGCCGAGCACGATGTCGCTGTAGCTCTTGTTCCGCGTGGCTGTACTCCCGTCAATCGTGTACAGGTTCAGCACCGGCTCATAGGAGAGCGTGAGGTCGATGCTCTCCGATACAGGAACGAAGACTCCCAGGCTGGGCCCGATTCCCAGGTACGCGTTTCCCTCTACGGTGTCCCGTACGATTCTTGCGCCGATCGTTGGTGAGATCTCCACTGCAACGCCGATCCGCGGCGTGAGCATGCCGCGGTAGCCAACGGTAACCGGCTTCATGTCTGCCAGGGTCACGCCCCCGGCGGCATGGAAGAAGTAGGAGGTGAGCATGCCGTAGTAGAGTCCCGAGGGCCGGGACGGATCGAAGAAGCTCATGGACTTGAAGAGCACTCCGCCGCCCAGGTTGGAAAGGCTCGTGCTGTCCCCCACGGTGACCGAGGCGCCGAAGCTCGTCAGCGTCCTCGTGTACTGGACCTGCTCCGCCGGCAGCGCCGCCGCGCAGACCCCGATGAGTAGAACGATCACGCCTGCTTTCACGACTTCCTTCCTTGCACGGTTGGTTGGCAATGAGAACACCGCCGGCCGGCGGCCCGGTCACCTCCGCGGGCCGTCGTCCCCTTCACCGGAAACTCGCCGAGTCCTCACAGATTCGCAACACGGGGACGCGACCCTCACCGGGATGTCAGGCGGGATGTTGGCCGGTCCCCGGCGGTTCCACCCGGGGGACTTGTGGAGCGCCTTGCTGTTCATGCTGCCGGCGTTCGTGCTGGTCCTGGCATTCACGTACGTGCCGTTTGCGCGCGCCATCTCGCTGAGCTTCTTCGTGGTCAACCGCAACACGTTCCGCCCGGCCCACTTCATGGGCCTGGCGTACTACCTGCGGGTGCTGAACATCGGGGGCTCTCCGTTTGGCGACCTGTACCTGCGCAGCCTGCTCACCACGCTGAGCTTCACCCTGATGGTGGTGCCGCTGAGCATCGTGGCCGCCGTGGCCCTGGCCCTTCTGGCGCAGGCCAGGTTCCGCCGGATCGGCGCGTTCCGCATCATCTTCATGAGCACGGTGAGCATTTCGGTTGCCAGCGCGAGCGTCATCTGGTCCCTGATCTACAGCCCGGATCTGGGCCTGTTCCGCGGGATCATGTCCCTGCTCCACCTGAACGCCACGAGCATGCTGACGGATGCCCGCACCGCGCTTGCCGCGGTGGCCCTGACCACCATCTGGACGAGCCTGGGATTCAACTTCGTGATCGCCTTTGCCGGCCTCCAGGGCATCTCCCGGGACCTGTACGAGAGCTGCATGATCGACGGGGCGGGCCGGTGGACCACCCTGCGCAAGCTGACCCTTCCCCTCCTGGGCCCCACGCTCCTGTTCCTCCTGGTGATCACGACCATTTCCTGTTTCGAGGCGTTCACGCAGTTCAAGGTGCTCATTGACAGCGTGGGGCCGGACAAGTCCACCAACGTGCTCGTCTATGCGATCTTCGACTCCTTCTGGATGCAGAACGACTACGGCTTCGCTTCCGCCATGTCCGTCGTGCTTTTCTTCGTGATCCTGGGGCTTACCGTCTCCCAGATGCGTCTGGACAGGAAGGTCCACTACCAGTGAAGCGGCGCTCCGGGCACCCCCTGATGTTCGTCCTGCTGGTGGCGGTGGCGCTCCTGGTGCTGTTCCCGCTGCTGTTCAGTGTCTCCCTCGCCATCCAGGGAGACACGGTGGCGCCGCGCCTGCTTCCACGGCTGAAGGAGATCAGCGGGTCCGCGTTCATCGATATCTTCCGCAAGGAACCCAACCTCTTCCGCTGGATCGTGAACTCGTTCGTGGTGGCCTCCCTCGTGACGGTCGGGCAGATCGCGGTATCCGCGCTTGCGGCCTACCCGCTGGCGCTGATGCGTTTCCCGGGCCGGTCCCTGTTCCTGCTGTTTTTCCTGGGGAGCCTGATGATCCCGTGGGAATCCACCATCATCCCGAACTACCTGACCATTGCTTCCCTGCACTGGAAGGACAGCTACCAGGGCCTGGTGGTGCCGTTCCTGGCCAGCGGGTTCGGGATCTTCCTGATGCGACAGAGCTTCAAGGGGCTCCCGCGCGAGCTGGCGGAGGCCGCGGCGCTCGAGGGGTGCAGCCGGGCCCGGTACCTGGTGAGCTTCCTCCTGCCGCTGTCCCGACCGGC
>DASRZR010000030.1:0-6104 GCA_035686185.1 Spirochaetia bacterium
GCCCGTTCTCCGCCAGTCGCGCGCCTACCATGCTGCCCAGGCCGGTCAGGACGTTGTGATCTTCGTACGTCAGGATCGCGCCGGTAGCGGCCGCCGCGCGCACCACCTCGTCGGAGATATCCTTCGGGCAGGAAACGTTGAGCACGCCGACATGAAGCCCGCGCGCGGCAAGAGACTCCGAGACCTCCAGCGCGCGCGGCACCATGGAGCCGATTGCCATGATACATCCGTCCGGGCCTTCCCGCAGCCAGTCGCAGGCTCCGTAGGCAAACTCGTACTTCCGCCCGTAGGACGGGGTCGTGCGGTCCGCGTTCCACAGGACCGGCTTGGGAGACCGTCCGAGCGCCACCACGAAGGTGCCCTCATGGGTGGCCACGTAACGGATCACTCGGTCGATCTGGTTTGCGTCCGCGGGCACGATCAGCTTGTACCCGTAGAGGTTGTTGAGCAGGGACAGGTAGTCGATGCACTGGTGAGTCTTTCCGTCCTGCCCCACCTCCAGGCCGGTGTGGGTGAGGATGAGCTTCATCGAGCACCTGTTGAAATCGATCATCCGGTGCTGGCCGTAGGTCTCGTCCAGTCCGAAGACCGCGAAGTCCACGAAGAACGGGACGCACCCGTCACGGGAGAGCGCCGCGGTCACCGTGGCCGCGTTGTGCTCCGCAATCCCGCATTCCACGAAATGATCCGGGAACTCGTCGCGGATAGTGGAAAGCCGGGTGGATTCCACCAGGTCGCAGTCCACGGCTGCCAGCGCTACTCCTGATTTCGGTCCCTGGTTCTGGCGGAAGAGATCCGCCAGCGCCACGCCAAACGCCTCCCGCGGATCCACGGAGCTGCCGACGTCGTAGACGCGCGGCGTTCCCGGATGCACGCAGGTCTCCGCCGGTGCCGCCGGCTGCCCGCAGGAGACAACGGCGCGCGCGGGAGCCGCCCCGGCCGGGCGGTCGGACGTTGAGGAAGCACGCCAGCCAGCATCCTTGAGAAAGGCCGCGTAATCCTCCGCGGGAAGCTGCTTCCCGTGGAAGCGGTAGTCGTTCTCTATCGGCGGGAGACCCTTTCCCATCACCGTGCGCGCAAGGATCATGGTCGGCTGCGATGTGTCCCTCCGACAGGAGCGAAGGGCGCCGTAGATCGCGCCGAAGTCGTGCCCGTCGACCTCGATGACACCGAAGCCGGCCCGGCGGTAGAGATCCGCGATGTCCTGCGGCATGATGACGGTGACGGGTCCCGATGACTGAAGGCCGTTGAAGTCCACAATCGCGGTCAGCCGTCCGAGGCCGTACTTGGCCCCGAAGGTGATCGCTTCCTTGATCTGTCCCTTCTGCTGCTCCCCGTCCCCCATGAGCACGAACACGTGGTGGGACCGGCGCTGCAGGCGGGCAGACAGCGCCAATCCGCATCCCACGGACAAACCCTGCCCCAGGCTCCCGCTTGCCCACTCCACGCCGGGCACGTCCTTGTTCGGGTGCCCTTCAAACGGGCTCCCCCCACGACGGAACCCTTCGTTGACCTTGTCCAGGTCCACGTACCCCAGGAGGCCGAGCACCGTGTACAGCGCGGAAGAGATATGCCCGTGGCTGACCACGATCCGGTCCCGCCCGGGAGAGCTCACGCTGGCGGGGGTGACGTTGGCGCAGAGATAGAGCATGAGCAGCAGGTCCAGCGACGACAGGGCGCCGCCCAGGTGCCCGGAACCCGCTCCCTGGAGCATGCCGACGATGTTGAGCAGGGCCGTGTGGCGCAGGTCGGACAAGGCCTCCCGATGCGCGGGGGTGAGCTCGGCGGCCGCGAAGTTCTTCAGCTCCTCCAGGCAGCGGTTCATGCGGCTCCTGCCGGCCGGCCCGCTGCCGACGCCACGTGAGTGCGGAACGCCGCAATGGCGTCCGGTCCGTCCAGCACGTCCAGGAACAACGTGAACCGGCGCGACTCTCCCGGCTTCAGGGTATCAAGTGTCCCCTCCGCCCTGGCCTTCGCCCGACCTACGGCCTTCGTGTTCGCCGGCTCGATTCCCACCACGTACTCGGTTTCCTTCATCACCTTCCATTCCGTAAGCTGGGGCAGCTCCTCCGCGGAGAACGAAACGGCCAGTCCGTAGCCCAGGCGATCGTTGACGAGGCCCGCGGAGGCCAGGACGCCGGGCCGGCGGTCCAGCTCGTGGTGGTAGAGCCGCTCGCCGTACCCGTGACACGGCTCGGTGAACCGGCCGTAGTCGTCCCTCTCCCGTTCCGCTTCCGGGGTGCCGGGCACCACGCGGGCGGCGGTGGTGAGCAGCACGCTGTCCGCGGCCAGCAGCGGAAAACCGAGGTTCACGTGGTACAGGATCATGAGCGGGCTCTCGTCGTAGCCGATGTTGCTCACCACGTCATCGATGCGGATCCTGTTTTCTCCGAGGTCGGAAGAGATCTCCCGCGTGAGCGTCAGGTTCTCCGCGTGGACGGTGGCCTCCCTCATGAGGCCGCGGACCTTCATCCGGTAGTGGCGGTCATCGGTCCAGTCCTCGAAAAGGGAAAGCTGTTCCGCCGGGATGCAGGAAATGCGGTCATGCAGGCCGTAATGGCGCTCACCGATGACCTTGTCCGTGTCCGGCCCCGGCCATCCGACGTTCGAAAGCCCGCACGTGGTGAGCAGGCCGGCAAAGAAGCCCTTGAGCCACTCCATCCCGCGCGGGTCGTAGTGGTTCGCGGAAACCACTCCGGTTCTGGATATGTAGGAAACCGGAAGCCCCTTGAAGTCTGCCCACGCGATGTCCATCCCCCTGCCGGGGAGGACGGTGTAGCACAGGCCAGCGCCGGTCCTGACGTCCACCGCTTCGACGCCGTCAGAAAGGCCGCCGGACAGGCGGTAGTGCCTCAAGCCGCCAACCTGGGAAATCGACCCAACTCTTCTGCCCAGATAGTCTTTCGAAATCATGTCTTTTGTGATCATATATGGCCTGTAGTGATTACGATTGTCTTTTTAACAGAAATCGATTACGATGTCAACAGAAATCGATACTGAGATGTCAAGTATTATTCCAAGCGGCATTAGCGGCGTTGGTCGAAAAGGGGCGCAAAATGGCGGCAAGAAGGAAGATCAGGTTTGGGATCATAGGGCTCGGCCTCATGGGCAGGGAGTTCGGCAGCGCAGCGGCTCGCTGGTGCCACCTCCTCAGCGACGGCCCGGTGCCGGTGATTACGGCCGTCTGTGACTCGAATCCGCAGATGCACGGCTGGTTCACCGATGCCTTCCCCGGCCTCTCGATCGCAACCACCGACTACCGGCAGGTCCTGGACTCCGCGGAGGTGGACGCCGTCTACTGCGCGGTGCCGCACCACCTTCATCAGCGCCTGTACTGCGACGTCATCCGCGCGGGAAAACACCTCATGGGGGAGAAGCCGTTCGGCATCGACCAGGAGGCAAACGCGGCCATCCTGGCGGCGCTCGCCGAAAACCCGGGCGTGTTCGCCCGGTGCAGCTCTGAGTTTCCGTACTTCCCCGCTGTGCAGCGGATGATCCGCGGCATCCGGGAGGGAAGATTCGGCAGGATCCTGGAGGTGAGGGCCGGCTTCCACCATTCGTCGGACATGGACGTCTCGAAACCGATCAACTGGAAGCGGGTCGTGGAGAGCTGCGGTGAGTACGGCTGCCTCGGGGATCTCGGCATCCATACCCAGCACGTCCCGTTCCGCATGGGATGGATCCCGAAGACCGTCTACGCGTCCCTCTCCAAGATCGTGACCAGCCGGCCGGATGGAAAGGGCGGCACCGCGCCCTGCCTCACCTGGGACAACGCCACGCTGTGCTGCACGGTAGAGCATGCGGACGGCTACGGCTTCCCGATGTACCTGGAAACCAAGCGCATGGCTCCCGGCATGACCAATACCTGGTACCTCGAGGTGGACGGGCTCACCGAGTCCGCGAAGTTCAGCAGCCGGGACCCCAAGGCCTTCTACTACCTGGTGAACGGCGGCAAGGAGCAGCCGTGGTGCCGCCTGGACCTTGGCTACACCCCGGCGGTTGCGGGGATCACGGGAAGCATCTTCGAGTTTGGATTTCCGGATGCCGTCCTGCAGATGTGGGCCGCGTTCCTGCTGGAGATGGACCAGGGTGCACCCCCGGTGTTCGGCTGCTTCACGCCGGAGGAAACGCGCCTTTCCCACGCCCTGCAGACCGCGGCGCTGGAAAGCCACCGCAAGGGAAGCGTGGAGCCGGTCGCGGTGTGACCCGCGCTACTTCCGCCAGGCCCTCCCCGCCTCGACGAGAGCACGGATGTTCGCCGCCGGCGTCTCCTGGGGGAGGTCGCAGCCGGTGCTCAGCACGAAGTTCGGGTAGCGCTTCATCTGGTCGAGCAGCGCGCCGGCCTCCCGGCGCACGTCGTCAGGGCTGCCCGACCTCATCGTGGTGGTAGGGCTCAGGTTGCCGATGACCACGACGTCCTCCGCCACCAGGGACGCAGCCCGTGCCAGGTCCACGCCGCAGTCCGCGGAATCCAGGCTCACGCCGTGGACGCCGGCAGCCGCCATCTTCTGCACGAGGTGCATTGTGTTCCCGCAGGTGTGGTACACGAAGCTTGCCCCGCTGTACTTGAAGCTGGTCGTGATGTGGCGGATGTAGATTGCGGAGAACTCGGAGAACTGCGCGGGGCTCAACATGACGGCGGACGGCTCCAGGATGCAGATGACCTGCGCCCCGGCGGCCAGCAGGAGCTGGATGTACTCCTGGATGCGCTCGGTGGTGAAGTGACAGAGACGGTGCAGCGTGTCGGGGTCCAGCACGGTGCCCATGACCGCGTCATCGGCTCCCATCATGAGCCCGGCAAGCGTGAACGGACCGGTGACGTACGCGCCGCGCAGGATCTCCCGCGGGAGGGAGACGCTCATCAGCTTCACGGTCTCCACGAACCCCATGAGACGGCCGTCGAACGTGATGTTGATGGCCGCCAGGCGGTCCAACTCGTCCAGGGAGAAATGCTCCTTGGGCACGGTGGCCGATTCCTCCCGTGGGAACACGGTGAACCTGCCCAGCGCGTTGGCTTCCACGGACAGGTCCATGAGCGGGAACACGAGGTCGGGCTGGAACGTGTCCGCAATGGCCTTGACGGCCCGGTAGTGCTCCCCGAAGTTCTGCTGGGCGATCTTGATCGTGGAGCCGATCATCTCCACCCCGGGGAAACCGACGAGCGGCGCCACCAGCCGCCGCCCCTCTGAGTACGCGTGGTGCGCGAGGTCCGCGAGCGTTTTCATCCGCCCCGTTGTCGCACGCGGGGCAGGAGGCGGTCTTGTACCCCGAGGCGAGTTTTTGTACCGGCGTGCTGCCGGCCCGGGAGCGAGATCCGAGGCCCCTGTGCGTTCCCCCGGCCGGTTGCCGCCTACTCGAAAGCGGCCTGGCCGCGCTTTGTGTTGTTGATCATCATCTTCCCCATTGGTTCGAGGATGACCCACCCCAGGCTCACCTTGACCCTGTTGTCTTTTTCGTCGGTGCTTATCTGGTAGTACCAGCTCTTCCCTGCCTGCAACTGGATGCCGGCGCTGTCGGCGCTGTCCTGGCAGGAAACGGAGAATGTGTGGTGCCCCGGATCGAGCGCAAAACAGAAGTACATGCCCGGCATGATGCCGCCGGCATCTTTGCCGTCCACCGTGATCCCATAAGGGGTAGCTTTTCCGAGCAGCCGGAACTCGTCCGGACGGGAGATGTACAGGTAGCCTTTCCCCTGCGGCGGAGTGAATTGTTTCCCCTGCGCGTCTGACGCGGCGGGCGCGAAGGGCGAGGGAGCAGGCGGAGTGTAGGTGACGCACCCCGCAAGCACCACCAGGACGACAGGCAGAAGCAACAACGGTCGATGCATTCCGGACCCCTTTCCTGATACGGCTTCCCGTTGATCGCTACGCGACGCCGACATTTTACCACCCTCCCCCCGAAAGGCAAGGGGACGCTCGGGCTTTCCTCCCCCGCGCGTTCAATGCATACTTCAGGCGATGAAGTACGTGGTCATAGGTGTGAGCACCGGGGCCTCCATGGAAGCCATCATGAAGGTCTATCCCCGTCACAAGGTCCTGGTGGACGAGTTCAAGAGCCGCGGCGTGGTGATTGGAGTCGGTCCGTTCTCGGACCGGGGCAACATG
>DASRZR010000031.1:0-5318 GCA_035686185.1 Spirochaetia bacterium
GCCCCTGGATCGAGCGTGGCGGCAGGAGATCCGGCTCCGGCGCGAAAGGCTGGAGCGCAAGCTGGCGGCACGCACCGGCCGCGGGTTGCCGGAGTCCTCGGATCACCCGGCGATTCACGAATAACGAAAACGGTTTAGTGATTTCAAGTCCAGAATGGGCCTTTTGGCTGTTCTTACATTGGCCTGTCTTCTGATGTCATTTCTTAACTTATTATTGGATAACTAATTAAAGACGATTAGGATTTTTCTTGACAGCGACCTCATTGCGGTGCTATACCCTGCAATCGGTTGCGTTGTGATGAAAACAAACAGGGAAAAAGGCACATGACGCTCTTTGACGGTACCGATTTTGTAGGCTCCCTCGGGGGGCGGGCGTGACCATCAAAGACATCGCCGAGATGGCGCATGTCTCCAAGGGAACTGTTTCCCGCGTCATCAACGGCGTGCCCGGGGTGGGGGACGACACCCGCCGGCGGGTGCTCAAGCTCATCGAGTCACTGGACTTCCATCCCAACGCGTCCGCTCGCGGTCTTGCGGCGCGAAAGACCAACACCATGGGCTTCGTGATCCCCCACACCGGCAAGTACACGCTCACCAGCACGTTCTGGCCGGTCTTCCTCACGGTCGTCACCCAGGAGGCCGCCGCGCGCGGGATCAACGTGCTCCTCTCTACCGCGCGGTCGGAAGACGACGTGGATTCCGCGTTTCGCAGCATCCTGCGCGGCCGCCGGATAGACGGGGCCATCATCGGCGCGGAGCAGTTCGGGGAGAAGCAACTGGCGGAGCTGCTCGTGAAGAACCTGCCGTTCGTCATGATGGGGAGAAGCTCCCGGATCTCCACGCACTACGTGGACGTGGACAACTCCCTGGGAGCGCGCATGGCGGCCGAGCATCTCGCGGCGCAGGGGCACGAACGCCTGGCGGTGCTCGCCGGGCCGGACACGCTGCCGTACGTGAGTGACCGCGTCTCCGGCGCGCGGGATGCGTGCCGCGAGCGCGGCCTGCCGGACCCCGTGGTGGTGCACAGCCCGTACGAGACCCTGGAGGCGGCCCGGTGCGTGGAGGGGCTGCTGCTTTCCCGGCCCGCCGTCACCGGCGTGTTCGTGGCCGCCGGGGACCTGGTGCTCGGAACGCTCCGCGCCTGCGCGGAGCTGCGTCGTTCCGTGCCCCAGGACCTGTCCATCGTCTCCTTCGATGACCACCCGTTCTTCGAGCACCTCGCGCCGGGCATCACCGCGGTGGCACAGCCCATCGAGGAGATCGGCGCGGCGGCGGTGGACATGCTCCTGGCCCTCATGGCCGGCCGGGAGCCCGAACGCACGGCCATGGTGATTCCGCCCCGGCTGGTGGAGCGTGGCTCCGTGGCAGGCCCGGGGGTGGCGGCGCGCACGTCGGCGTGAAGCCGGCGCGCCGGGCGCGGACCGTACGGTGTCCGCGCACCGCGCACGACGCGGTGACTGAAGTTGTGGAAAACCCCCTCGTTGAGGGGAGAGAGTTCTTTCAGGAGGTTTGCGCTATGAAGAAGCTTCTTTTCCTGGCGCTCGTCCTCGCGCTGGCAGTGCTTGTGCCCCTGACAGCCACGGCCGCGCCGACCCCGCTCAAGTTCCTCTACTACATCGACGCATCCCAGACGGGATACGCAGAGGACCAGGCGATCTGGCAGAAGTTCAAGGACGACAACTCGGACATCGACCTGCAGATGGAAATCCTGTTCAACAACCCGTACCACGAGAAGCTGGGCGCCTACATCGCCGCCGGTACGCTGCCGGACGTCATGTACGCGTGGCCGTCCAACAAGTCCAGCTCCGCCATCCTGCACCAGATGCACCTGCTGAAGGACCTGACGCCGCTCCTCGGCAAGCAGTTCCTGTCCAACTTCGTGGCCCCGGCCATCGATCCGAAGGCGCAGCCCTCCGGCTACCTGGCGGAGCTCCCGCAGAGCATCACCTACACCACGGTCATGTATGCCAACAAGAAGCTCCTGGCGGACAACGGCTTCGCCCTTCCGAAGACCTACGCTGACCTGAAGAAAATGGTGGCGCCGCTGAAGGCAAAGGGGATCCAGGTGGTGACGCTGCCGGATTCCGACGGCTGGGAGATGCAGTCCTGCCTGTTCTCCACCGTGGTCGGGCGCATGCTCGGCAACGGGTGGGTGGACGGCCTGAAGAGCGGCAAGTCCAAGTTCACGGACCCCGGCTACGTGGCGGCTCTCACCTTCATCGACACGATGTTCAAGGACGGGGTCATCCCCCGCGCGGACATGCAGCTCGGCTACGGGGACGGACCGACGCTGTTCTCCACCGGCAAGGCAGCCTTCATCATCGATGGAGACTGGCGCACCGGCTTCTACATCACGGACAAGACCACGGGCAAGGCGCTCATCCCGCCGGATCAGCAGGCCTCCGACTACGCGTTCGTGGCCTTCCCGGCCATCCCCGGGGAGAAGTACCCCGGCGTGGTGTCGGCCATCCAGGGAACGGGGCTGGGCATCTCCGCCTCCATTCCCAAGGGATCTGACGTGGAGAAGGCCGCCGTGCGGCTGCTGAAGTACTACTACTCTCCGGACGTTCAGAGGGTGAAGCTGGAGACGGGTGCGTTCATCCCGGCCTTGAAGGGCGTGACCAGTGACGCGGTGGATCCGTTCATCCAGATGATGCCCAAGTACTACGCCTCCTTCAACCGGATCAGCTACGTGCTGGACGGCGTCCTTGACCCGGGCGTGTGCAACAACTACGTCAACAAGGGCCTGCAGGACATCGGCCTCGGCAACAAGACTCCCGCGCAGGTGGCCGCGGAGACCGAGAAGGCCATGGCCGACTGGCGCTCTTCCCAGTAAGCCTCTCTCTCCCGTTTCTTGACAGCGGGTGCCCCGGGCCGTCACGCTGGTGACGGCCACCGGGCGCACCCGCTGCCCCTTGCCATCCCGGTTCCCCGGTGCGGAGGTCTCGCATGTCCCGAACGACACGGAGCAGATCGGAGGAGGTGCTCGCCTACTGGACTATGGTCCTGCCGGCGCTGCTCCTGTACCTCCTCGTGCTGGGCTTCCCCATTGTCATCTCCGTGATCCTTTCCTTGAGCAACTACAACGGCGGCAAGATGTTCGGCGGCCAGCCGTGGACGATCGTCGGCGTTCAGCAGTACCAGAAGCTCGTCAAGGACCCGTATTTCTGGATGGCGCTGAAGAACAACATCTACATCGTGCTGATCTCCGTGTTCGGGCAGCTCCCGCTGGGGTTCACGTTCGCCTACCTCATCTACCGCAAGATCGTGAAGGGCGGGGAGTTCTGGCAGGCCGTCCTGTACATGCCCCAGATCATCTCCGTCATCGTGCTGGGCATCATGTGGTCCATCATCTTCTCTCCCAGCGGCGTGATCGCGGAGGTGATGAACCGAATCTACTCCGCCCAGATCAGCCACCGCATTGACGCGATCTTCGCGGCGGCCGGCGGGTTTCACATCACGGATGACGTCATCCACAAGCTGATCGCGGCCAGCGGAAACGTGGCCGGCCAGACCTTCACCACCAATCCGCCGGAGGAGCTGAAGCAGCTCATCCTCACCTACTCACCGGACAATCTGGACCTGCTGAAGCACGACCTGGTGAACCTCCTCGGAGCCAAGTGGACCCCCACGTTCCTCACGAAGCCGAACGTGGCCATGCTGCCCGTGCTGTTCGTGATCCTGTGGTGCTGGACCGGGCTGTACCTCATCCTGTTCCTCGCCAACATGCAGAAGATCGATCCCCAGGTGATCGAGGCGGCCCGCATCGACGGCGCCACGGAGGGCCAGGTTATGAGCCGCGTCGTGCTGCCCAGCCTGTCCGGGGTCATCGTGAACTCGGCCATCCTCTGCATCGCCGGCTCGCTGAACAGCTTTGCGCTGGTCTTCGCCATGACCGGCGGCGGGCCGGCCCGCGTGACGGAGCTCCTTTCCATCTACATGTACAACGCTGCCTTCGTGGGCCGGCCCGACTTCCCGCTGGCCAACGCCATCTCGCTTGCCATCGTGATCTTCAGCATGGTGCTGATCGTCATCACGAAGCTGGTGGAACGGCGCTACGGGGGGAGGGAGTAGCCATGGCAGAGCCGCTTCGAAACCCGCTCGGCACGCGCATCCTGGCAGGCATCGGCCGGGGCGCCGCCTACGTCGTGATGTCGGCGTTCGCCCTGATGACGGTGGCGCCGATCATCTGGCTCATCATCAACTCCTTCAAGAGCACCACGGAGTTCCGCATCAACCGTATGGCCTTCCCGCACGTGTGGACCACGATCAACTTCCCCGGCGCGTGGAAGTTCGGGGAGTTCGACAAGCTCATCGGCAACTCCGTGATCTACACGCTTGGCGCCACGGTGGGGATCATCTTCTTCTCCATCCTGGCCGGGTTCGCGTTCGCCAAGATCAGGAGCCGGGCCACGCCCATCCTGTACGGGAGCTTCGTGCTGGGGATCCTCCTGTCCATCCAGTCCCTCATGGTGCCGCTGTTCATCGAGGTCTCGCAGCTCGATCGGCTCCTCACGGACGCGTTCCATGCGCTGGGGCTCCTGAAGGGCGGGCAGGTGAACCTCTTCTACGACACGCGCATCGGCGTGCTCCTGATCTACATCGGATCGGGCCTCCCCACCGCCATCTACCTGAGCACGGAGTACATCAAGGGCATCCCCTATGCCCTGGTGGAGGCCGCCCGCATCGACGGCGCCGGGTACTTCAAGATATTCCGCTGGCTCATCCTGCCGATGTCGGTGCCCATCGCGACCACGGTGGCAATCCTCAACATCACGGGGCTGTGGAACGAGTTCGCCCTCATCAACATCCTGGTGTCCAAGAGCAGCCTCAAGTCCCTCCCGCTGGGGATTTTCCGGTTCAGCAGCGCCCTGATGGCGGACTACGGCAAGCAGTTCGCCGCGCTCGTCATCGGGATGATGCCGATGCTCGTGTTCTACATCGCGTTCCGCAAGCAGATCACTCGGGGAGTGACGGCCGGGGCGGTCAAGGGATGAGCACGCGGGTGGGCCGCGGCCCCGACACGGCCGCCACGGTGAGCTACGGACGGTTTGACGATGCGGCCCGGGAGTACGTCATCACCCGGCCGGACACGCCCTGGCCGTGGATCAACTACCTGGGCACGCAGGACTTCTTCTCCCTCGTTTCCAACGCGGCCGGGGGATACAGCTTCTACCGGGACGCCCGGCTTCGGCGGATCACGCGCTACCGCTACAACGAGGTTCCGCCGGACCAGAACGGGAGGCTGTTCTACGTCAAGGACGGGGATTCCGTGTGGAACCCCGGCCAGCGGCCCGCCCAGACCGCGCTGGATGCCT
>DASRZR010000032.1:0-3732 GCA_035686185.1 Spirochaetia bacterium
ACCGGCGGATGACCATGGGTCCGTACTTTCTGTAGAGGGCATCGATGTCCAGCGCCACCGGCAGCTCCTGCTCATCACAGACTATAACACGCGTGGCGCTTCGAGGTGACACCCCGCCCCGGAACGTCCCCGGGGTGACGGCCGGCGCGCCGGGCCGTGTTGCAGGTTGACGAGCATCTATGGAAGGAGATTTCCGATGAAGCTGAAAACGATGGCCACCGTGGCGGCGCTTGTGATCTCGTCCCTGCCCGCGTTCGCGGGCGCGGTGCGACTGACTACGGACCTCTCCGCCGACGTCTCCTCGGGAGCGGCGGCGCCCCAGAGTGTAGCCACTTTCTCCGTGGGCAACCAGCCGGTGTCCTGGGGTTTCGGATGGGAGGTGGTGCCGGGGAAGACCGGCTTCGGCGGAGACTGCCTGGTGAGCTTTTCCCAGAGCGATCTCACCGGGTGGTGGCTGGACTGGTACGCGCCGGCCCTGTTCCTGGGGTGGCACCCGCTCGGCGCCAACCGGTTCGTGGACCCCTATGCGCAGTTCGGGATGGGGTGCGCCGGCCGCGTGCGGCTGTCCGGGGCACCGCAGACGCCCGCGGAGGCGGGGCTGTCCCTTTCCCTGTTCCCGTTCCTGGCCGCGGGGCTGAACCTGAACCTGGACGGCCTGATGGTGGGCGCCCGGGCCGTCTACGCGCCGTTTCGCAGCGCCATCCCGGGAACGACCATCCCGGCGTATTCCCTCGGGCAGGTCCAGGTCATGGTGTCGGCGGGAGTTTCCCTGGGCTGGTAGCCGGGGGCCCCGGCAGGGCCCCCACCCCGCGGGGCACCGCGTCGCGGGGGCGCTCCACAACGCGGGCGTGCCATGCTAACGTGCAGGGCATGTCCGCGACGTTCATGGGGTTCGGATTCGGGCCGATCCAGGCCGGCCTTCTGCTCTACGAGGCCATACAGTCCGGTGGGTTCGACCGTTTCGTGGTAGCGGAGGTGGATCCTCGCCTCGTGGAGGCCGTCCGCCGGGCCGGCAACGAGGTTTCCATCAACATCGCCGGCCGGGACGGGATCCACACCCGGCGCCTCTCCCGTGTGGAGCTCTACAATCCCGGCGTTGCCTGGGACCGCAGCGTCCTGGTGGACGCCATCGTGGAAGCCGATGAGCTGGGCACGGCCGTCCCCAGCGTGAACCTGTACGCCGCCGGGGGGGCGGCATCCATCGCGGCCATGCTGGCGGACGGGTGCCGCAAGGGCCGGCGCCAGGTCATCTACACGGCGGAGAACAACAACTACGCCGCCGAGGTCCTGCGGGAGAAGGTGCAGGCCGCCGCCCCCGACCATGACCTCAGTGACCTGCAGTGCCTGAACACGGTGGTGGGGAAAATGAGCGGCGTGATCTCCTCCGCGGAGGAGATGAAACGACTGGGACTGGCTCCGCTGGTACCGGGGTTCGACCGGTGCGTGCTGGTGGAGGAGTTCAACCACATCCTCATCTCCCGCGTCACGCTCCCCGGGTTCCACCGCCAGATCCGCGTCTTCGAGGAAAAGGACGACCTGCTCCCGTTCGAAGAAGCCAAGCTCTACGGCCACAACGCCGTGCACGCCCTCCTGGGCTACCTGGCCCGGCTGCGCGGCTACGATGTCATGAGCCGCATCGGCAACGATGAGCGCCTGATGGCGTTGGGAAAGCAGGTGTTCCGGGAGGAATCGGGGGCCCCGCTGATCCGACGGCACTCGGGTACCGGTGACCCGCTGTTCACGGAGGCCGGATGGGCGGCGTACGCGGACGACCTCCTGGACCGGATGGTCAATCCGTGGTTGTTCGACCGGGTGGACCGCATCATCCGGGACCCGGCCCGCAAGCTGGCGTGGGATGACCGGCTGTTCGGCACGATGCGCGTGGCGCTGGAAGCCGGCGTGCGCCCCACCGGCCTTGCCCTGGGAGCCGCGGCCGCGGTGGAGTACGCAGAGAGCCAGGACGGGTCCCGTGAGGACGCCCGCGGCTGGCTGAGCCGGACGTGGGGCTCATCCGCGGAAGGTGATGCCCGGGACGCCTGCCTCGCCCTGGTGGAGGAAGCGGCCCCGCGGCTGGAGGAATGGCGAGCATGATACGGAAGACGAAGATCGTCTGCACACTCGGTCCTTCCACGGAAGACCCTGCCGTGATGACCGGACTCCTGGAAGCGGGGATGAACGTGGCGCGCTTCAACATGGCGCACGGCTCCCTGGAGTACCACGCCCGGATGATCTCCCAGGTCCGGGACGCCACCCGCAGGACCGGCATCCCCGCGGCGCTTCTCATCGACGTGAAGGGCCCGGAGGTCCGCACCGGCGACGTGGCGGACGGCGCCGCGGTGCAGCTCACCACCGGGTCCGAGGTCACCGTGGTGGTGGACGGGTCCCCGTGCACCGCGGAGCGCCTCAGCCTCTCCTACCGGGACCTTCCGGACCAGGCAACGGCCGGGCTGCACATCCTGATCGCGGACGGGATCATCGACCTGGAAGTTCTTGGCGTGAACGGCCGGGAAACGCGCTGCGTCGTCCGCACGGGCGGGACGCTGGGCTCCCACAAGAACGTGAACATCATCGGCGTGAAGAGCCGGCTGCCCGCCGTTACGGACAAGGACGTGGAGAACATCCGCTTTGCCATCCGCCAGGACATGGACTTCGTGGCCGCGTCGTTCGTGCGAAAGCCGGAAGACATCCTGGAGATCCGCCAGCTCCTCCTGGCGGAAGGCTCGCGCATGCACATCATCGCCAAGATCGAGGACCGGGAAGGCCTGGACAACATAGACGGCATCATCCGGGTGTCAGACGGGATCATGGTGGCGCGCGGGGACCTCGGGGTCCAGCTCCCCACGGAGGAGATGCCGCTGGTGCAGAAGCGGATCATCCTCAAGTGCCATGACCAGAACAAGACGGTCATCACGGCCACGCAGATGCTGGACTCCATGATCCACAATCCCCGGCCCACCCGGGCGGAAGCCACGGACGTAGCGAACGCCATCTTCGATGGAACCGACGCGGTGATGCTGTCCGGGGAGACGGCAAGCGGCGCGTACCCGCTGGAGGCCGTGAAGGTGATGAACTCCATTGCGTGCACGGCGGAGGCCTCCCCGGAGTACGCCTCCCGGGTGAGCCGCTTCTTCAAGCTGGGGGAGGTGATCGACGAGGACATTGCGGAGGCCGTCACGCGGAGCGCCGTGCTGGTGGCCCGGGAGATCCGCGCCAGCGCCATCGTGGCCCCGTCCCTGCGCGGCAACACGCCGCGGATGATCAGCAAGTACCGGCCCGCCCAGACGATCATCGCGGTCACTCCGTCCGACATGGTCCAGCGCCGTCTCCTCCTGTACTGGGGCGTGGAGCCGCTGTTGTGCGAGCTGGCGGACAACTCGGATGACATGGTGAACAACGCCATCTCGGCGGCGCTGGAGCGCGGGCTGGTGAAAACCTCGGAGAAGGTGGTCGTCGTGGCCGGGGTGCCGCTGCACTCCCCCGTGATGCTGAACACCGTGAAGGTTCACTTCGTGGGGACGGTGCTCGCCAAGGGAGAGCGCGGCTTCGGCGGCTACCGCTCCGGCAGGATCGTGCACGTGGAGGATGCGCTGGACGCGGAGCTGAAGCTGAAGCACGACCACACCGAGGTGATGCTCACCCGGTTTCTCACGCCGGACTTCCTCCCCCTGCTGAAGGGCCTTCAGGGCATCATCCTGGAGGAGAGCACCTACCTGAGCTGGGACCAGATCAGGA
>DASRZR010000033.1:0-2475 GCA_035686185.1 Spirochaetia bacterium
AGCCAGAAGGGATTGGGGGTGGAGATGCCCATGAAACGCGTGGAAAGGTCGGCCATGTCCCTCCTCCTACTGCGGAAACTGCGCGGCAATCGCCAGGGCCGCCCGCTTGCCGTCCGCCACGGCATCCACGATCTCCCGCCCGCCGTTCACGCAGTCACCGCCGGCAAAGTAGCGCGGGTTGGACGTGCGGCCCGTCTGGCGGTCCACGCGCACGGAGCCCTTGTCCAGCTCGATGCCGCGCGTGCCGGCCAGGAGGTCCGCCAGCCGGGACTGGCCCAACGCCGGGATCACGAGATCACACAGGAAGTTGAAATCCGTGCCATGCACGGGCTCCACGTTCGGCCGGCCCCCATTCTCCGGAGGTCCCTGGCGGGTCTGGACGAACTTCACGCCGGCAGCCCGGCCCTTGCCCTCGATGACCGCCACGGGCTGGGCGCGCCAGTGGAAGATGATTCCCTCCGACAGCGCATGCTCGTATTCATGGTGGAACGCCGGCATCTCCTCCCGGCCTCGGCGGTAGAAGAGGTGGACCTCCTCCGCGCCCAGCCGGCGCGCGGCTGCCGCCGCGTCGATGGCGGTGTTGCCGCCGCCGATCACCGCCACGCATCGACCGCTGCCGGGATCCTCTCCCGTCTTGTACCGCTCGATAAAGCTGAGGGCATCCACCACGCCCGGCAGGTGCTCGCCGGGGATGCCCAGCCGCTGCATGGCCCCCAGCCCGAAGCCGAGGAACACCACCTCGAACCTTCGCTCAAGCTCTTCAAGGGAGACGTTGGCGCCGACCTCCGCGCTCTGGAACTCCACGCCCATGGCCCGGATCATGGCCACTTCCCGAAGGCTGTCCTCGGACCGCAGCTTGTACTCCGCAATCCCGTACGTGGAGAGGCCGCCCGGCAGCGGCCGGTTGTCGAACACCGTCACCCGGTAGCCCCGACGCCGAAGCTCCGCCGCGCACGCAAGGGAGGCAGGTCCTCCTCCGACGCACGCCACGCGGGCCTTGCGCGCCGCGGGAGGCAGAGAGAACCCCCAATCCCCGGATGCCTCGGCGCGCTGGTAGTAAGTCTCCATTGCGTGGCGCTGCAGCAGCCCGATCTGGATTGGCTTTTCGTTGTGCTTGTTCAGGACGCAGGCTCCCTCGCAGAGCACCTCCACGGGACAGGCGCGGGAGCAGCTCATGCCCAGGACGTTGGACTCCAGGATCACGCGCGCCGAGCCCTTCAGGTTGCCGCTTGCGATACGCTTGATGAAGCCGGGAACGTCGATGTGCGTCGGGCAGGCCCCCATGCAGGGAGCGTCGAAGCAGTTCAGGCACCGGTGGGACTCCGTGACCGCCGAACGCCCGTCCAGCGCCGGGTGCAGGTCGGGGAAGAGCTCGAGATTTCGATTGCTCACCAGCCCTCCTGTAATAGTGAATAATACGCATCGACAGATGGCACGGACAAGCGCGAGCGTGCCGCGGATGGCCCGCCCGATGGACGCTGCGCGGCCAACCCGGCTATCGTTGCGCCACACAGGCAGGAGGACTTCCATGAGCTCCGACAGGCAGACGATGCGGTCTTCGGTCGTGGTCACCGGGGTATCCACGGGAATTGGCAACGGGATACTCCGCCAGCTCCTCGGCGCCGGCATGAGAGTGTTCGGGAGCGTGCGCCGGCCGCAGGATGCCGAGCGGCTGGCCGCGGAGCTGGGCGGCATGTTCGTCCCCGTGCTGTTCGACGTCACGGACACCGCGGCCGTCCGCAGGGGCGCGGAAGAGGTGCGGGAACGGCTGGCCGGAGAAAAGCTGGCGGGCCTCGTGAACAACGCCGGCGTCGCCGTGCCGGGACCGCTCCTGGAGATGCCGCTGCAGGACTTCCGCCGGCAGATCGAGGTGAACCTCGTGAGCGTGCTCGGGGTGACGCAGGCGTTCTTTCCGCTGCTCCGGACGCGGGCGGACGGAGAACGGCCGGCGCGGATCATCACCATCAGCTCCGTGGCCGGCCAGTTCGCCCTGCCGTTCCTGGGCCCCTACGCGGCCTCCAAGCACGGCGTGGAAGGACTGTCGGACAGCCTGCGGCGCGAGTGCCTGTTGAACGGGGTGGAGGTGGTGGTCATCGACCCCGGAAGCGTCGCCACCCCGATCTGGGCCAAGGCGGAACAGGTCGACCTGTCACGCTATGGCGGCTCCATCTGGCTGCCGGCGATGACGAAGATGCGGGACGCCATGGTGACCACGGGCCGGCGCGGAATGCCGCCAGAGCGGATCGGAGGCCTGGTGGTGAGGATCCTGCAGTCCCGACGGCCCCGTCCGAGGTACGTCGTGGGCAGCGGCAGGTTCATGGTGTGGATGGTGCGGCACCTGCTGGGCGCCCGGTTCGCGGACTGGGTGATTGCTCGCGCCCTGGGGTTGAGGGCAACGCGGTAACAAATCTGCCGTCTCCCGTGTTGAACAAGGTATACACGGAGAGCGACAGGATGCGAGAGAAAAGGACCGGG
>DASRZR010000034.1:0-8801 GCA_035686185.1 Spirochaetia bacterium
CCCCGACAGGGGCGGATCGACGCGTCCGTACAGGTGAAGCGATGCGCCGGGCAGGCGCAGGCTCTTCCACGCCTCCAGGAGCGTGGGGATTCCCTTGCGCGCGCACAGCAGTCCGGACAAGGCCGCGCGAAAGCCGGCGCCGGAAGCGGTCGCCCCGGCGGCGCGCGGGCGAAACTCCTCGGGGTCCACGCCGTAGGGAATCTCCACGATCCTTTGCGGCGGCACGCCGGCGGATTCCAGGGAACGGCTCACGAATGGAGAGGGGGAAAAGAACAGGTCGTAGACCTCCCGCTCAGCCCGCAGCTCCGCGCGATCGGACGGGGAATCCCCGGTTGCCATGGTCTGGTCCTTCACGAAAAGGATGCCGGGGTGCTGCCTCTTCACGGCCGCCAGGAGGCTCGGAAAGGAGTTCCACGCGTGGACCACCGAGATGGAATCCCAGGGCAGTCGTCGAAGCGTTCGCCCAAGCGAAGCCTCGAAGAACCTGCTCTCGATCTGCCGGTAGGCCACCCGCCGTGTCACGTAGCGGTTCAGCGCCTTGAGCGCGAGCCCGGCGGTCCGGCCCAGGCCGAGCCTTCGCACGTCGGCGAAGTCCCGGGCGCCAGCGGCCGCCGTGCGGCACAGCACCACGAGATCCTCCCGGCGGTCCAGGCCCTCCGCGATCTTCAGGGAGTGCACGGCGAGGTTGTAGCCGTAGCCGAAATCGGAATTGACGATATGCACGATCCCGCCCATGGCGCTCTCCGTAGACCCGTTGCTAGGTGCCGGAGGCCTGGGCGCGCACGCCGGCGACGAAAGCGCGGTCGGCAAGCTCGTAGCTGTCCTCCGGCGGGTACAGGGCGGAACCGAAGTACACCTCGGGGTTCCCGCGGGCCGACGTGTCCGTCCGACGGGAGAACGAGGCAACGTGGATCTGGGTGCAGCCGATGTGCGAGATGAGCCGCCGGGCGTTGCGGGGCGTCATTCCCCCCGGCAGGATCTCGATGCGGCCTCGCGCCTTTTCCAGGAACGCCTTCACGCAGTCCGCGCCGTCCTCGATGCTCGCCCGACGGCCCGTGGTGAGCACCCGGGTGAAGCCCAGGTCGATGAGCTGCTCCAGCCCCTGGTCGGGGTCCGCCATCACGTCGAAGGCCCGGTGGAAGACCGCCGGCAGGCCGGGGGCCCGATTCAGGAGCCGGCGGTTGGCGCGCTCGTCCAGGGCACCGTCCGCGGTCAGGACGCCGAGCACGATCCCGTCCGCTCCATGGCCGACGGCAAGCTCGATGTCGCGCTCCATCACGGAGAGCTCGGTCTCGGTATAGCAGAACCCGCCGCCCCGGGGACGGATCATCACCATGACCGGGATGCGAAGCTCCGCCTTGGCAACGCACACGGCGCCGAGGCTCGGCGTCAGCCCGCCGAAGAACAAGGAGGAGTTGAGCTCGACGCGGTCGGCGCCGCCGGCCTCGGCCTCCCGCGCGTCATCCGCTGAACCGCAGCACACTTCCACCAGGACCGCCATGCGCGGAGCATAGCACGGGGGCCGCGCCTCGTTCTGCTGTTCGCCGCTGCGCCTTTCTGGCATACTGGGGAGGATCCATGCTCAGTCTCCGCGGAATCAGAAAGTCATATCCGATGGGCGCCGGACGGCTCGAGGTGCTCAAGGGGATCGACCTGCACGTCGCCCCGGGGGAGTTCGTTTCCGTGATGGGCTCTTCGGGGTCCGGGAAATCCACCCTGCTGAACGTCCTGGGAATGCTGGATGACTACGACGAGGGGGAATACCGGCTCCAGGACACCCTCATCAAGGACGTGAGCCGGGCGCAGGCCGCCTCCCTGCGCAACCGCTACGTGGGATTCATCTTCCAGGCGTTCAACCTCCTGCCGTTCAAGAACGCGCAGGAGAACGTGGCCCTTCCGTTGTACTACCGCAAGGTGCCGAGGAAGGAGCGCAACCGCGTCGCGCTCGGCTACCTGGAGCGCGTGGGGCTGCGGGACTGGGCGGAACACACCCCGTCCCAGCTCTCCGGCGGGCAGAACCAGCGGGTGGCGATTGCCCGGGCGCTCATCACCACTCCGCGGATCATCCTGGCGGACGAGCCCACCGGGGCGCTGGACTCGGCGACCTCGGAGGAGATCGTGCGCCTGCTGCAGGAGATCAACCGGGAGGGGGTCACGATCATCATCGTGACGCACGAGCACGACATCGCGCGAATGACGGACCGGGTGGTGAGGATCCGCGACGGGCGCATCGAGACATGAGCATGATGTGGGATGCCGACAAGTGGCAGGAGATCCTCTCGGGTCTCGCGAAGCACAAGCTGCGCACCGCGCTCACGGCCTTCGGCGTGTTCTGGGGGATCTTCATGCTCGTGCTGCTGATCGGGATCGGCAACGGCCTGCAGACGGGCGTCATGCGCCAGTTCGAGGGCCTGGCGGTCAACACGCTGTACGTGTGGTCGGACCGGACCTCCATCCCGTACAAGGGCCTGAAGGCCGGCCGGTGGTTCCCGCTCACGAACGAGGACACCGAGGCGCTGCGGGAATCCTTTCCCGAGATCGAGAACCTCTCTCCCCAGCTCAACCTTCTCGGGGACTACACGGTGGATCGCCGGGACAAGAGCGGGTCGTTCCGGGTGTCGGGGGTGGGCCCGGAGTTCCTGAAGATCAGGGCCACGCGTATTGCGAGCGGACGCGCGTTCAACCCGCTGGACATGGAGCGCAACCGCAAGGTGGCCGTCATCGGGAGCCGGGTGCGGGAGGTGCTGTTCGGCGCGGAAGACCCGCTGGGCCAGTACATCAAGATCAAGGGCGTGTACTTCCAGGTGGTGGGACTGCTGGGAGACCGGCCGGTGGGAGGGAGCCGGGAGGAGGCGGAGACCATCGCCATCCCCTTCTCCACGATGCAGCACGCCTTCAACATGGCCAACTGGGTCCACTTCTACGTCATGAACGTCCGCACCAGCGGACCCCTGGCGGACGTGGAGGGCCGTATCAAGAGGTTCCTCGCCGCCCGGCACAGCGTCTCTCCGGAGGACCCCCGGGCCATGGGGTCGTGGAACAACGAGCAGGAGTTCAACAGCCTGAAGGGACTGTTTCGCGGGGTCACGGTGTTCCTGTGGATCGTGGGGATCGGCACCATCGTGGCGGGGATCGTGGGGGTCAGCAACATCATGCTGATCATCGTGAAAGAGCGCACCCGGGAGATCGGCATCCGAATGGCGGTAGGCGCCACGCCCGGATCGATCATCGGCATGATCATCCAGGAATCGGTGCTGATCACGTCGGTCTCCGGGTACCTGGGGATGGTGGCCGGCGTGGGGGTGCTGGAGATCGTCAGCCGGCTGATGGACGCGCTGAAGCTGCAGAACCAGTACTTCGCCAACCCCTCCGTGGACATCCGTATCGCCATCACGGCAACGGTCCTTCTCGTCGTGGCGGGAACGGCCGCCGGGTTCTTCCCTGCCCTCCGGGCGGCGGGCATCAAGCCGGTGGAAGCGCTGAAAGAGGAATAGGACATCGTGAAGACCATGAAGAAAGTACGGGCGCGCATCATCGGGATCCTGCTGCTGGCGCTCTTCCTCGCCACGCTGGCCTTCCTGGTCAGCAAGTCACGCACGCCGGTCGTGGTCGCGGCGACGGAGAAGCCGGCGGTCATGGACATCGTGGAGAAGACGGTGACCACCGGCTCCATCGTTCCCCGCAAGGAGATCACGGTGAAGTCACGGGTGTCGGGCATTGTCAACGAGATCTTCGTGGAACCGGGAGACTCCGTGGCGGCGGGGGACCGCATTGCCTCCATCCGGCTCGTGCCGGACAACGTGGCGCTGAACAAGGCGGAGTCCGATGTCCGAAAGGCGCACCTCGCGCTGGATACCGCTCAGGCGGACCTCCAGCGCCAGCAGGGACTGCGAAAGGGAAACTTCATCACGGACGCCGACCTGGAGAAGAGCACTCAAGCATGGCGCCAGGCGCAGGAGGAGGCGGACTGGGCGGAGAACAACCTGCTGCTCCTGAAAGAGGGCGCCTCCCAGAAGACAGGGCAGGTTTCCAACATCGTCTTCGCCCCTTCCTCCGGCACCGTCCTGGACGTGCCGGTAAAACCGGGGGCCTCCGTGATCGAGAGCAACACGTTCAACGAGGGGACCACCGTCGCGTCCATCGCGGACATGGGCAACCTGATGTTCGACGGCGAGCTGGACGAGTCGGAGATCGGCCGGGTCCGGGAAGGAATGCAGCTCGTCATCTCCGTGGCCGCGCTCCCGGAGGCCCGGCTGCCCGCGCACCTGGACTTCATCGCGCCCAAGGGCGTGGTGAACCAGGGCGCGGTCCAGTTCGAGATCAAGGCCGCCCTCACGCCCCCGACGGGTCTCGTCCTTCGCGCCGGCTACAGCGCCAGCGCGGACATCGTCCTGGGAAAAGCCGAGAAGGCGCTCTCGGTGAGGGAACAGAACGTCCTGTTCGAGGGAGAGAAGACCTTCGTGGAGGTGCAGACCGGGCCGAACGTCTTCCTCAAGCGGCCGGTAGAGCTGGGCGTGTCCGACGGCATCCACGTCCAGGTCAAGTCCGGACTTTCCTCGTCGGACGTGATCAAGGTCCAGACCGTGAGCGAAAAGGTGCGGTCCCCGAGCTGACGCCCCCTCACGCGCAGGCCGTCAGCCCCGGCACCGCGTGCACCCCAGGACATGCACGTGAGGTTTGGCGCTCGTCTTCGACCGATCGTAGACGAGCGCGGTGAGCACGTCCCTTGGCCGAAGCTCCGCACGGCACACGGGGCACGTGCGCCGCTGCGTGGCCGGCGGACGGCAATGGGGGCAGCCGGAGATCTCCATGATCCGCTCGCCGGAGGAAGACAGGCGGATCACGCTGTGCACCCGCTCGCCGCGGGCAAGGGTCGTGCCACAGAGCGGGCACGGCCGGCCCGCCGCAGGCTGCGGCGCTGCCGCGTCCGTCTCCGTCATGCCAGGGCGCCGGTGCGGCTCATGGCGCCGGCGCCGTGCCGTCAGGACGAGCACGATGATGATCGCCGTCGTGGCAACCACGAGGACGGCGCCTCCCAGGAAATCGACCATCAATCCTTCCCGCGGCAGGATAGCCGTCCGGCGCTCGCGCGTCCATTCTCGCGGCACGGCTGCGCCGTGATTTTCGCCGGGCACCGTGGTACTATCGCCGGCACATGGTCGCCATCGAGACGCGTTCGCTCCGCCTGCGCTACGGGAATGCCCCGGCGCTGGACGGAATCGATTTCTCCGTGCACACCGGTGAGCTGTTCGGCCTTCTCGGTCCCAACGGAGCCGGCAAGTCCACGGCGCTGAAGGTGCTTGCGACGATTCTCCGTCCCACCAGCGGGAGCGCGCACCTCATGGGTATCGACGTGGCCTCTCACGCCGGGGAGGCCCGCCGCCTGACCGGCTTCATCCCCCAGGAGTGCGGCATCGATCCCTCCCTTACGGGCCTGCAGAACGTGTATTTCCACGCGCGGATCCACGGCCTTTCCGGACGGGCAGCCCGGGAGCGCGCGCGGGAGCTGCTGGAGAGCGTGGGGCTGCGCGGCCGCGGCGGGGAGAAGGCACGCGTGTATTCCGGGGGTATGAGAAAACTGCTGGACATTGCCTGCGCAATGGTCGACCGGCCCCGGGTCATCCTCATGGACGAGCCCACGCTCGGTCTTGACCCGCGGTCGCGCCGCGCAGTGTGGGACCTCGTGGAAGACCTGCGGAAGGCGGAAGGGACGGCGGTCCTCCTCACCACGCATTACCTCTCGGAGGCCGACGCGCTGTGCGACCGCGTGGCGATACTGGAACACGGATGCATCGCGGCCCAGGGCACGCCCGGCGAGCTGAGGCGCGCCACCCCGGCGGAGCTCGTCACCGTCCAGATGGAAGGGAGCGCAGACGACCTCGCCCGAGCGCGTCAGGGCCTTGCCGTCCTGTGGAGCCTGAAGGAGAGCACCCGGGGCAACAAGGTATGCGTCGCGGCGGTGGCGGACGCCGAGTCGGCCATTCCCGTCATCGTGGAGACGGTCCGGCAGGCGGGCGCCCGGGTGGTGCGAACACGCGTGGAGCGCCGGGGACTGGACGGCATCTTCCTCGACTCGACGGAGGAAGCACCCCCGGGCGGCGGGGCACGGCGATGAACGGAGTGCTCATGACCTGCTGGCGGGCGATGATCCGCTTCGCCCATGACCGCGTCCGCCTGATCATCGTGTTCACGCAGCCGGCCCTGTGGCTCACGTTCCTGGGCAATATCCTGGACCAGGCCACCAGCCGGATCCCCCAGGTGCACCAGTACCTGCAGGGGGCGCCCACGTACCTGTCCTACATGGCGCCGGGCCTGATCGTGCTCGGCAGCGTGTTCAGCTCCGTGTACTGCGGCGTGTTCATCTTCGAGGACCGTTCCACCGGCGTGCTGCAGAAGCTGCTGGCTACTCCGCTCCCGCGCGCCTCCATCCCGCTGGGCATCATCCTGGCGGGCGCCCTGCAGAACCTCCTGCAGGTGGCCGCGTTCGCCGCGACGGCCCGCCTGTTCGGCGTGCGGGTGGTGACCGGCGCCGGCGGCCTGTTCGTGATCTTCGTGCTCGCCACCATGCTGAACATCGCCTTCTCCGCCCTGCTCCTGGCGCTTGCCGCGGCGCTGCGTTCCCTGCAGGAGTACGCGGCGGTCCTGAGCTGCGTGGCGCTGCCGGTGATCTTCACCAGCACCGTCGTATTCCCGTCCGCCTTCATGCCGCACTGGATGGCCCGCCTGTGCGCCGCCAACCCGCTGAGCTGGGCCGTGGCCCCGGTGCGCCGGCTGGTGAACGTCGGGTGGATCTGGAGCGAGCTGTACGCCGGGCTGGCCATCACGGCTGTCCTGGCGGCAGCGCTGTCCGTTCTCGTCAGCCTGTTCTACCGGCGGCCGCGCTTCGCCTGATCCGCTTCCGGCTCATCTTTCATTGCCGGCCCCGTCATGGTACTGTGGGGCACAGGGGGAATGTTGATTGAAAATCCGCGCCAAGTTCCTGGCTATAGTTCTGCCCATCATCGTGGCGGGAATCCTGGTCGGCGGCATCTCGGCGGCCTCCATCGCCCGAAACGCCGTGACGCGCGTGACGGTCCGCCTCATGGGATTCAAGACGGACCAGCTCGCCCAGTACATGGATAACCAGTGGCGGATGCTCGTGGAGAACCAGCTCGGCTCGCGCCCGGAGATGGTGCGCGCCGCGCAGGCCGGTATCGAGAGCTACGCCCGCAGCCTGCTGCTCAGTGACACGGAGCTGGTGTTCGCGCTGGACCAGAAGGGCGCCGTGGCCATGGCCACCGGAGACGTTCCCCTCTCGGAGGCGGAGGCTGCCGCGCTGGCGCGGCCGGCCGCCACGGACCGCTCCCTGGGCACGATCCGGGTGGGCGGCGTGCCGCGGGTGGCGTCCCGTTTCCTCTTCGAGCCGTTCGGGTGGACCGTGTTCACCACCGAGGTCCAGGACGTGTTCTACCAGGACGTGACGCGCATCACCTGGCAGACGCTCATCCTGATCGCCGGAGCGTGCGCCGTGGCGGTGGTGCTGCTGCTGCTGTTCGTGCGGGTGCTCATGACCCCGCTCGCGCGGACCGCCTCCGCCATGAAATCCATCATCACCTCCAACGACCTGAGCTCCCGCGTCACGGTGGATTACCGCGACGAGATCGGGGAGATGTCCCAGACGTTCAACGTGATGATCGGGGAGCTGGAGAAGGCGTACGACCGAATCAAGGGCTACGCCTTCCAGGCGGTGGTCTCCCAGAAGAAGGAAAAGAAGATCCGGCACATCTTCCAGAAGTACGTGCCGCAGGAGCTCATCGACAAGTTCTTTGCCAATCCCGAGGCAATGCTCGTCGGGGAGAACCGCCAGCTGTCCGTCCTGTTCTCCGACATCCGCAGCTTCACCACGATCTCGGAAGGGTTGGCGCCGGACGTCCTGGTGTCCGGCCTCAACCGCTACTTCTCGGTCATGGTGGATATCATCATGAACCGCGGCGGAATCGTGGACAAGTACATCGGGGACGCCATCATGGCGTTCTTCGGAGCGCCGGTGGGGCACGAGAACGACGCGTTGGGCTCCGTGCAGGCCGGCCTGGAAATGCTGGACGCGCTGGACGGCTTCAACGCGGAGCAGCGCCGCCGCTCGGAGCCGGAGTTCCACATCGGGGTGGGGATCAACTTCGGCATCGTGACCGTGGGCAACATCGGCACCGAGCGCAAGATGGACTACACGGTCATCGGGGACATGGTGAACGTGGCATCCCGTCTGGAAGGCCTCACGAAACGGTACCACCAGCCGGTCATCATCTCCGAGATATTGAAGGACAAGATGGACGGCGCCCTTCCCACGCGGCTCATTGACACTGTCGCCGTCAAGGGGCGACATGGCGGGATCCGCGTCTATGCCCCGCACCGGGACCTCGCGCCGGCGCAGGAGCAGGCCTTCCGTCGGCACAACGAGGCCATGGAGCTGTACTACCAGCGGCGCTTCGCGGAGGCTGAGCAGGGGTTCTCCGAGGTGGCCCGCCTCCTGCCCGGTGACACGCTGGCCGGGATGATGACCGAGCGGTGCCAGGCGATGGTCGGCAGCCCGCCGGCCGCGGACTGGGACGGCGTGGAGATCATGGACACGAAATAGGCGGGACCATGCGGCGGCTGATCGTCCTCCTTTTCCTGCTGTTCCCCCTTGTTGCCTCCGCGGCGCAGGCGCCGCGGCAGGCCGCGCTCCTGGCCGCCACGCTGGACGCGTCGACCCGGGACCCGCTCCTGGAAGACATCCTGGGAACGGAGCTCTCCGCGATGCTCGCCAACGAGCAGATCAGCGT
>DASRZR010000035.1:0-9357 GCA_035686185.1 Spirochaetia bacterium
CGCGGTCTATATCAGCATTCCGCCCGTGGCGTCGATCACGGTGCCCACGACGTTGAATGACTTTTCCGACACAAGGAACGCCACCAGGTATCCGATCTCCACCGGCAACGCGAAGCGCCCGACCGGGATGCGCGCCTCGTAGGCCTTCTTCAGCTCGGGATCGGTCCACTTGTCCTCGTTGATGGGGGTCCGGACCATTCCCGGGGCTATGGCGTTCGCGCGGATGCCCCGGGGCAGCAGCTCCCGGGCCAGCGTCTTTGTCATCATGATGATGCCGGCCTTGGCCGACGCGTAGTGAGCGTGCCCGCCGGTGTTGTAGGTGATTCCGGACTTGGAGGACAGGTTGACGATGCTGCCCTTGATGCCCGCCTCGATCATGTGCCGGGCCACGCGCTTGCACAGCATGAACGGGCCGTTGAGGTTGATGTCGATCACCTTCTCCCAGTTCCGGTCCGGCATGTCCAGGAGGTCCTCCGTCGGCCAGATCCCGGCGTTGTTCACGAGGATGTCGATGTGGCCGTACGCGGCCACTACCTCCGCCACCATTGCGTCCAGGTCTTCCGGCTTCGAGACATCGGCGTAGAAGGGCCGACAGTCGGTGCCGAATCGCTGGGACAGCTCCCTCGCGTACGCGGCCACCTCTTCCTTTCCCACGATCCAGTTGACCGCGACGGCAACGCCCTCCTGAGCCAGGGCCTCGCAGATTCCCGCGCCGATTCCGGTCCCTCCTCCTGTGACGATCGCAACTTTGCCCTTCAAGCCAAGGTCCATTCCTCGCTCCTTTGACTGTATATAGCGCTATATATAATACATCGGCGGCCATGTCAACACCTTTCTCGCTTTTTGAGAGGGCTGGGGCCCCGAGAACCCTGATGATCTTCGAAAACGCTATACAGCTTATAGCTATAAGTTACTTAATTCCTTATTTTGCAATATTTAATATCTATTGCTCACTTCGGAACGCTATAGTATATATATAGCGCAGATGCCGGAAACGTTTACAGGGGATGCTCCTTGAAAAGGAGAACAGCCCACTCTACAGTGCCCCACGACGGCAATTCCATGTCCCAGGAGCAAGGCCCCGAGATCAACCGCTACCTTTACCAGCAGATCTACAGTGAGCTGAAAGACGAGATCCTTTCCGGAGCGTTCAAGAAAGGAGACTGGTTCCCCCCGGAGCGCGTCCTGAAAGAAAGGTTCGCCACCACCCACCTGACGGTGCGCAACGCGCTGGCGAAGCTCGTGCTCGAGGGATACATCGAGCGCTACAGTGGAAAGGGAACCGTCGTCATCTATGCCCGGGAAGGGTCGTCGGCGCCCCGAAGGAAGCTCCTGTTTCCTTTCGCGCACGTGATCCTGGAAGATATCGGAGAGGCAAGTGCCCGGCTCCTGGAGGCGCTGGAGAGGCAGTTCCGCACGGTTCCCCTGCCCGTCCGCATCTCGTGCCACCACGGTGACGTCCTGCTGTCCAAGGCCCTTCTGGACGAGGCGGAGGAGACCGGCGCTCTCGTGGTTGCGATGCCGGCCGGAGGAGCGGGCCGGATCGCGCTGACGATACGGGGAGCCGGGCTCGCGGGCATCGAGGTCTCGGTGGACGCGGCCGCCGGAGCGCGCCGCGCCGCGCGCTACCTGCTGGACCGGGGCCACACCGAGCGGGCGCTGCTCTCCGCCTCGGCCCTGGAGGGGCCGCTGCGCGACGGGTTCCTTGAGGACCCGCACGGCAGCGGAGCGGCACCGGGCTCCGTGTCCACGCATTCGTGCTCGCCGGGGCTGGACGGCGGCGCCGCGGCCGCGACGGAGCTCCTGGCGCGTCGACCCGGCTGCCGCGGCTTTTTCTGCGCCTCCGACGAGACGGCGGCAGGACTCGTCCGCGGCCTCCAGGAGGCGGGCCTCCGGGTGGGCAGGGATTTCTCCGTGGTCGGGTGGGGCAACTCGAAACTCGCCAACGCCCTGCTCCTGACCTCCGTGGACCCCGGCTACGACAGGCTTGCGCAGAAGGCTGTCGCGGTGGCAACGGAAGCGATGAGCCAGGGCAAGCTCCCCCAGCAGCCATTCTCCATCCAACCGGAGATCCTGGTCAGAGCCTCCTGAAAACAGGCCTGCGCTCCTGGGCTGACGGCGGGCCCAGAAAAAGCTTGCATTCCGGCGACCCGCGAGCGAAAATAACGGCCCGGTGAAGTCCCCCTCCGCGAACCCGACACCCCGCACGGCCCACATTCTCGTCGTGGACGACGAGAAAGAGATGTGCACCTCCCTGCGCAAACTGCTGGGAGACCGTGGCTTCACCGTCTCCACGGCGCTGTCCGCCAAGGAGGCCTTCCAGGTCCTCCAGCGCCGGAGCGCGGAGCTGATCCTGTGCGATATCGCCATGCCGGACATGTCCGGGCTGATGTTCCTGTCCAAGGTCTCCCCCCAGGTCCCGGTGATCATGATGACGGCCTTCGCTTCCATCGAAACCTCGCGGCGGGCGTTCAAGCTCGGCGCCCGTGACTACCTGGTGAAACCGTTCGACTTCAACGAGTTGCTGGTCGTGGTGAACCAGAACCTGGAGGCCTCCCAGCAGCAGGGAGCGGGCGCCGCGGTCCCCCACCTGCTGGAATCCGGCAACGGAGAGTTCCGCGCGATGGTCACGCTTGCCCGCAAGTTCAGCCAGACCGACATGCCGGTCCTGCTCACCGGGGAAAGCGGCGCGGGCAAGGAAGTGATCGCGCGCTACATCTACGGCCACAGCGCCCGACGCGCCCGGCCCATGATCAGCATCAACTGCGCCTCCATCCCCGAGTCTCTGCTGGAGAGCGAGTTGTTCGGACACGAGAAGGGGGCGTTCACCGGGGCCATCTCCACGAAGGTGGGCCGCTTCGAGGAGGCGGACGGCGGGACCCTGTTCCTGGACGAGATCGGGGACATGCCCGCGGCGGTGCAGGCCAAGATGCTGAGGGCGCTGGAGGAGTTCTCCTTCACCCGGCTGGGCGGCAAGGAGAGCATCCGCGTGGACCTGCGCGTCATCGCGGCCACCAACCAGCCCATCGATTCGCTGATCACCGGCGGGCGCTTCCGCCTGGACCTGTTCCACCGGCTCAACGGTCTCAGTCTCTGGATCCCACCCCTTCGGGAACGGCCCGAGGACCTGGAAGCCCTTGCCCGGCATTTCGTGGGCCAGTTCTGCGAGAAGTACGGAAAGCCCGTGAAAGGCCTGGACCCCGGTACGCTGGATGTCCTGCGCCGGCACTCGTGGCCGGGCAACGTGCGGGAGTTGAAGAACTGCATGGAGCGCGCCGTAGTGGTCTGCGACCTGCCCCTGCTCATGCCGGACCACCTGCCGGATTCCCTGCGCTCCGCGCAGAGGACGGGCACGGTGCCCCCGGTCGCGGAGCCGTCCACCGCTCCCCCGGGCGTGGACTACCGCACCGCGTACATGCGGAAGATCATCCTGGATGCCCTGGAACGGACGGGCGGAAACCGGGAAGAGGCGGCGCAGCTCCTGAAGATCAGCCGCAAGACCCTGTACAACCGCATGAAGGACCTCGGGATCCGACATGATTTCACCTGAACCGGCGGAACCCCTCCTGCTTCTCGACGCCGTGAGCGCCAGCGTGGACGGGCGCGTGGCGTTGCACGAGGTGAGCCTCCGCCTGGCGCCGGGTGAGATCCATGCCGTGGTGGGCGGGCAGGGCTCCGGCAAGTCGACCCTGGTGAAGGTGATCGCCGGCCTCATCCCCCGGACCTCCGGCCGCCTCGTGTTCGACGGGCGTCCCGTGGAGCGCCATTCGCCGGGGAACGCGATGCGGCTGGGCATTCTTACGATGCACCGCGAGCCCGGTCTTCTCCCCGGCCTTTCCGCGGTGGAGAACGTCTTCATGAACCGCGAGCTTCGGAAGTTCCTCTTCTTCAACGACTGGCGCCGCATGAGGGAACAGCTCGCCTCCGCCCTCCGGGCCATCCAGCTCGACCTGGACATGGACCGGCCCCTGCGCCTGCTGGACGCGTCCACCCGGCAGCTCGTGGAGTTTGCGAAGCTGGCGTGCTTTCCCTCCCGCCTGGTCGTGGTGGACGATCCCGGGGCCCGCCTCCGGCCGGAGGACGTGGAGAAACTCCAGTACTTCCTCTCGGTCCTGTCCCAGAACGGGACCGCGGTCCTGTACCTGACCACGAACACCGAGGAGGTGTTCCACTTTGCTTCCCGGCTCACCATCATCGACCGCGGGGAAATCGTGGAGACCTCGCAGATCTCCGCCATTGACAAGCAGCAGCTCGTCCAGCTCACCTACGCGTCCCTGTTCTCCCGCAAGAAGCTGGAGAAGAGCAACCTCGAGCTGTTCTACCTCAACAACCTCAACCGAACGATCATCAACACGATTCCCATCCCGGTCATCGTGGCCGACTCCCAGGGGGCCGTGATCCTCGCCAACCGCTGCTTCGAGAGCATCTGTCGGCGCGGCTCCGCGGACCTGCTCGGAACGCGGATCGACGCCTTCCTGAAGCTGAACGCCGACCAGTCGGAGGCCCTCTCCCGGGACATCGGGGGCCGGCGCCGGCACGAGATCCGGGCGTGGCCGCTGCCGACCGACACTGGGGATACGCCGGTAGACCTCCACATCTTCCCGGTCCTGGACGAGGACCAGTCGTTCGTCGGCACGATCTACCTGATGGACGTGCCGGCCTCCCGCGGCTTGTTCGCCACCCAGATGGAGCTGTTCGACAACGTCCAGCAGAACCGCCGCACGATCTGGGAGGTGGTGCACGAGATCAACAACCCCCTGGGAATCATGCTCAACTACCTCACGCTGATCCGGTCCAGCGCCTCCCTGGAGGAGATCCACGCCAACGCGTCGGTCATGGACCGCGAGTTGAAACGCGTCAGACGGATCCTCGGCCGTTTGTCAGGGGGCGCGGCGTCGGCACCCGGACGGGAGCGGCGGGCCCGGCTCCGGGACACGGTGGACGAGGTGCTGTCCCTCCTGAAGCTGAACCTGAACGAACAGATCGTGCTCTCGGTGAGCACGCCGGACGACTTTGTCGTTCCGATCGATCCCGACCTGCTGAAGCAGGTCATCCTCAATATTGTCCTGAACAGCGTGGAGGCAATGCCCGGCGGCGGCCTGCTCTCCATCCGCCAGGCGTGCGTGGCCCGGGAGGGGGTGGGATACGCCACGGTGGCGGTCCAGGACACGGGCGTCGGGATCCCGTCGGAGAACCTGGAGCGCATTTTCGATCCATTCTTCACCACGAAGTCAGATCGCGAAGCCCGCGGGCTCGGGCTGTCCCTGTCCCGGGAGATCCTGTCCTCCGTCGGCGGCTTCATCGAGGTCTGCAGCGCGAAGGGCGGAACCACGTTCACCGTGTATGTCCCGAGCAAGGACGTGTCTTGCACATCTGGGTAGTCCGGGCGCCCCGTATGTGAAATGGCATTCTGCCGGTGGTAACGTCCGAAACGTCACAGATCTCACCGGATTTCGCAAGTATTTCGTGTTCAGGTACTTGCGGGATTGCGGCCCGTTCCTGGCCGCGTGGCACGCGCCTTGCTTTTCAAGCTCCGTATCGCGCTTGTCAAGCGCGGGGTCAAAAGGAAACGGAGGAGGGTTCCATGCTGAAGGGGAAATGGTCCAAGGGTCTCGTGATCCTGCTGGCGCTGTGCGTGGTGGCGTCCGCGGCGTTCGGTCAGGACGTGCAGAACAAGAAGTTCAACGATCCCAGCCGCGCCAACCAGACCTACTACATGTGCACGTTCGTCATGGGCGTGGAGTACTGGGTGGCGGCCTTCGAGGGCTTCAAGGACTGTGCGAAGCAGCTCGGCGTGAAGGCCGTCTACACCGGCACGGGCGAGTACAAGCTGCCCGAGCAGGTGACCGCGTTCGAGCAGATCTTTGCGAAGAACCCGGCGGGAATCGCGCTGTCCCCCATCGACGACGCCGGCTTCGTGGAGTCCGTGAAGCTCGCCCAGGAGAAGAAGATCCCGGTGGTGACGTTTGCCAGCAACACCTCCACGCCCAAGCCCGCATTCGTCACGTCCGACAACGTGAAGGAAGGCCAGGCGGCGGCGCGCGCCATCGGCAATGCGCTGGGTGGCAAGGGCAAGGTCATGGTCACCCGCAACACGCAGTCCAACCACCAGATCCGGGTCAACACGTTCGTGGAGACGATCAAGAAGGAGTTCCCCGGCATCACCGTGGTGGCGGATGTGCTCACCCAGCAGGACAACCAGAAGGCCTACACGGCGGTCATGCAGACGGCCCAGAAGTACCCCGACCTTGGCGCCGTGTTCTCCCCGGAAGGTCCCTCGGGCCGCGGCGCCGCCCAGGCGGCGGTGGAGCTCGGCGGCGGCACGCCCAAGATCAAGGTCATGTGCTGCGACATGGACGCCACGATCCTGCAGCTCCTGGAGGAACACAAGATGTTCGGCTCCATCCAGCCCAACGCCTACGTCCAGGGCTACATGTGCATGCTGATGCTCTACCTCATCAAGAACGAGATGCTGGATCCGCTCAACGGCGCGCTCGCGACGAACGGCTGGGACATGAACCTGCCGGTCCTCGACAACGGCCTTGACATCATCACTCCCGAGACGGCGAAATACTTCTACACGGACAAGTGGCAGACTCGCCGGGGTTCCACGAACTTCAAGCCCTGGCCGTAGACCGGGCGCGGAAGATCACGGAGGCACGGCCCCTGGCCGTGCCTCCTCTACTGCGGGTGGCGGGAATGGGAACACCAGTACTGGAAGTACGCGGCATCAGCAAGCGGTTCGGGGCCACGCACGCGTTGCGCGGCGTGAGCCTGTCGTTCTTCCCGGGCACCGTGCACGCCGTGGTGGGGGAGAACGGCGCCGGCAAGACCACGCTGATGAACCTCGTGGGAGGCGTGCACCAGCCGGATGATGGCGACATCCTGCTGGACGGCTCGCGCGTGCAGCTCTCGAACCCCGCGGAGGCGCTGCGCCGCGGCGTGGGGTTCGTGCACCAGGAGATCACCCTCTGCCAGCACCTCAGCGTGACGGAGAACGTGTTCATGCACGCGGTCAACCAGTCCGCGGCGCCGTTCGTGCCGTTCTCCGGCCTGCACGCCCGAACGCGGGAGCTGCTGATGGATTTTGACACGCACTCCACGATCGACCCGCGGCAGGCCGTGGCATCCCTGTCCGTGTCCCAGCAGCAGGTGGTGGAGATCGTGAAGGCGCTCTCCGTGAACTGCCGGGTCATCATCTTTGACGAGCCGACCGCGGCGTTGACGGAGAGCGAGACCGAGGCGCTGTTCCGCATCATCACCCGGCTCAAGGAGAAGGGGATCGCCGTCATCTACATCAGCCACCGGTTGGCCGAGATCTACCGGATCGCGGACACGGTGACCGTGTTGCGGGACGGCGCCCTCATCGACACCCGCCCGGTGGCGGAGCGGGACCAGATCGGCCTCGTGCACAGCATGGTGGGCCGGGAGCTCAAGGACATCTACCCGGCCAAGGCGGCCGACACAGACAGGCCGGCGCTCCTGGAGGTCCGCGGCCTTTCCCTGGAAGGCGAGTTTGAGGACGTGTCCTTCACACTTCGCCGCGGAGAGATCCTCGGCTTTGCCGGCCTCGTGGGCTCGGGCCGAACCGAGGTGGCGCGGACCGTCTGCGGCCTCTACCGCAAGACCGCGGGGGAAGTCCTGCTGGAGGGCCGCAAGCTTTCCCTGCGCAGTTACAAGGAAGCCATCCGGCAGGGGATCGTGTACCTGACGGAAGACCGGGCCAAGGAAGGCCTGTTCCTGGACATGAGCGTGGCCGCCAACATCTCGGTGATCAGCCTGGATGGCGTGGCGCGCCTCGCCCTGATCCAGCGGCGTCGGGAGCAGGCGCTCGCCCGGAAGTTCGTGGCCGACATGCAGATCAAGGTGGCCGGCCTCTCCGCCCGGCTCCGAAGCCTGAGCGGCGGCAACCAGCAGAAGGTCCTCGTGGCAAAGCTGCTCACCATCTCTCCGAAGGTGGTGCTCATGGACGAGCCCACGCGGGGCATCGACGTCGGGGCCAAGACCCAGATCTACCACCTGTTGAGGCGCCTGGCCTCGGAGGGCGTGGCCGTGCTCATGATCTCCTCGGAGCTGCCGGAGATCGTCGGAGTATGCGACCGCGTGGCGGTGATGTACGAGGGACGGCTGTGCGGCATCCTGGAAGGGGACGCGATCAATGAAAAGTCCATCATTCAGAAGGCGTGCCTGAGCGCGAGCTAGACGGATCAAGGAGACGGCCATGAGCACGGTACAGACACCCGCGCCGCAGAGACCCCTGGGCGGCATTGCGCGCGGCATGGGGAGGTTCCGGGGATTCCGGGAGGGCACGACGATCGCCATCATCCTGATCCTCGGGGTGATCATGTCGTTCCTTTCCCCCGTGTTCCTCACGGGAGAGAACTTCAGCACGATGTTCAAGATCTTCGCGATCAACGGGCTGGTGGTCATCGGCATGACGCTCGTGATGATCGGCGGAGGCATCGACCTTTCGGTGGCCGCGGTCATGGCGCTGGTGGGCGTGGTGGCCGGCCAGCTCTTCCTCGTCTACAAGTGGGACATCTGGACGGCCTCGCTTGCGGGAGTGATGGTCGGCGTGGGAATCGGCTTCATGAACGGGTTCTTCGTCACCCGCGTCGGGCTCTCCCCGTTCATCGTGACGCTGGCCCTGAGCTTCATGGCGCGCGGCCTGGCGTTCGTGTTGTCCGAGGCCATGCCCCTGCCGCTGAACTCCATCTCCGACAGCTTCAAGTTCATCGGCCGCGGCGTGATCGGGCACACGGGCATCCCGTTCATCGTAGTGTTGTTCGTCGCGGTGGCCTTCGTCTTCGACTTCCTGAGTCGGCGGTCCACGGTCATCCGGCGGATCTATTACGTGGGCAGCAACGAGAAAGCGGCCCGCTTCTCCGGTATCAACGTGGACCGGGTGCGCATGGGCGTCTACATCCTCTCCGGCGTCCTGGCCGCCGTGGCCGGTGTCTTCTCGGTGTCCCGGTTCAACTCGGCCCCGCCCTATGGGTACGCCGGGGTGGAGATGACCGCCATCTGCGCCGCGGTCATTGGCGGCACGAGCATGAACGGCGGAGAGGGCACGATCTTCGGTGCGGTGCTGGGCATCGCGATGCTCGCGGTGATAGAGACGGCCACGAACCTGCTGGAGATCTCCCCCTACCTGAAGGACCTCATCACGGGCGCCATCCTGCTGGCCGCAGTGTCCATCGACATGTTGAGCCACCGCCGGCGGACCTGAGGAGGCCGCGAGCGCCACGTCCACGGTGTCATCTCAGACGTTGCCACCCGGCCGCCGGCCACTGCTGCCGTCCTCTGAAAGCAAAGCGCGTCCAGCCCGACTCGAACGGGCGACCCACAGCTTAGAAG
>DASRZR010000036.1:0-3063 GCA_035686185.1 Spirochaetia bacterium
CGTGGGTGGCGCTCATGGACATTGCCCGCGTGCGGGAGGGTGACCGCGTGCTGGTGCCCGGCGCCGCCGGCGGCGTGGGCACCGCGATGGTGCAGATCGCCGCGCGGGCCGGGGCGGAGGTCGTGGCAGTGGTTGGCTCCACCGCCAAGAAGGAGAAGGTGCGGGCACTGGGCGCCCACCGGGCCCTCACCTACGAGGAGCTGGATTCCGGCCGGCCTCGGGACGGACGGGATTTCAGCATCGTGCTGGAGCCGCGCGGCGGACCGCACGTCAGGGAGTCTCTCCGCCGACTGGCCCCCGGGGGGCGCGTGATCTGCTACGGGGTCTCTTCTATTGTGGCGGGTGAACGCCGATCCATCCCGCACGTGGTTCGCCGAATGCTGCAGACGCCGGTTCTCACTCCCGTCGGACTGCAGATGGCCAACCGCGGCATCCATGGCCTGAACATGCTCAAGCTGTTCGATTCCGAGGAAGGGCTGAGCATCCTCCTCGGGGCATTCGACCAGGTTCTGGACAACATCCAATCCGGACTCTTCAAGCCCATTGTTTCAAGGGCCTTTCCCTCCGCAAAGGCGTCGGAGGCGCACGAGTTCCTCCAGTCCAGAAAGAGCGTTGGAAAGGTTGTCATATCGTTCTGACTTATCTCTCCGTATAGTTAAAAAAATCAATTGACAATTAAATAAATTAATAATAAGCTTGTCCCATGCCACGAAATAGGATCGACGCGAACGTAAGGTGTCCGTCGTGTAACGGGCAACTGTACCCACGCGTCCTTGTCTGCGACTCCTGCGGGCTGAGGGTGGAAGGCGACTTCGTTCTCAACGAGTTCGGGTCCCTGACCCCTGACGAGCTGCATTTCCTGCGGGTGTTCATTCACTGTGAAGGAAGAATCAGGGACATGGAGGCCGCCCTCGGCGTGAGTTACCCCACGGTCAAGGGTCATCTCGCTTCCATCAAGGAGAAGCTCAACCTCGCGCGGACGACCCCCAAGGCGCCGGCAGGCCCTGAAGCGGCCCCCGGCTCCGCCGCGACCGAGCCGCCGGCCGGCGGCCTGACGCCGGAGGATGTCCTGGACGGGCTCGAGCAGGGCCGGATCAGCTACAAGGATGCCGTTCGCCTGCTGCGCGGGAAGAAGAAGGAGGATGCCGATGAGCAGCCCAGCGGCTGACCGGATCAGGGCCCTGCGGGAAAAGGGTGCCATTACGGAGGAGCAGGCCCAGGAGCTGCTGCAGGCCCTGGAGGAAGGCGGGGCCGCGGAGAAGCCGGCTGGCGATGAGCAGGGACCCGGCCCGGACCCTGCCGCAGGGCCGGACACCACCGCCGGCTCGGAGCCCGGTTCGGGTCCCCGCGTGGAAGACGGTTGGGACGATGAGCGCGAGTGGCGTCGGCGAGCGCGCCGGCGCGGCGCCTCGTTCCTCGGCATGGACTGGGTCGGTGACATGGTGGACGGCATCACGTCCGGAATCGCGGCGGGAGCCCAGTCCGCGGACTGGACCGGCCACGGCAGTGACTACCGCTACGAGTGGGACCATCGCTGGAGCCGCAAGCGCGGGGGCAACACGGAGACTTCCTCCCGGATCGAGCAGCCGGAGGGGGAGAGCTTCGACTTCCAGGACAACAAGGCCGTGTTCAGCAAGGTCTCCGGCCTGCGCCTGATACGCTCCAAGGTGCGGGACAACTCCTTCTCTGCTTCCACCATGCGGGGGGCCGAGCTCACCGACAGCGCCATCGTGGACTGCTCCCTGGCCGGGGCTTCCGTTCACGACCTGGTCATGGACCGGTCGGAGATGAAGGATGCGGTCATCGCCGGATCGAAGATCAGCCGGCTGGAGATGGACAACGGCTGCGGCATGAAGAACGTGAAGATTGCCGGCTCCTCGGTCTCCGGGCTGGCCCTGCGCCGCGGCGCCTGGGTGGATGACACGCGTCTGTCCGGGGTCACCGCGAACGGGTGCTCGCTGGAGGATTCACGGGTCAAGGATTCCCGGTTCAACGGCACCACGGTCAACCGCGTCACCCTCGAGCGCTCCAAGCTGTCCGACAGCCGCCTGGACGGGTGCACGCTCACGGGCACCACCTTCTCGGATTCCGACCTGTCCAACTGCGTCCTGCATGGCGTGGTGGTCAACGATTCGCGGTTCGTGTCCACCAAGATCAAGGACACCCGCCTGGATGCGGTTGGCTTCTCCGAGCTCACCCTGGAAAGGTGCGATTTGAAGAATGTGCTGGTCCGCGGTGATGGGTTTGCGCGCGAAACGGAAAGGGTGCGTTTTGAGGACGTCAAGCTGGACAACATCCAGTTTGTCGGGTGCCGGCTCAAGGACACCACTTTCAAGGGCTTTTCCGCCTCCGGCCTGCGCATACGGGGCCGTGACCTTTCTGGCAGGACGTTTGAGAAAGCAGAGGATCTGGAGGCAATATCGGACCGGTAGGTGCCAGCGATATGTTCAAGGCTATTATTAAATTACTTAAGTACTAATTAAAAATTTTCATTTTCATATTGACACTCATAAGAAAACACCATACTATCTCATCATAGTTCATCTTAGGGGAGGCAATTGCCTCCCTTCGCGAGGAGTGTTGGGATGGAAAGTGATTGCGGTCTGAGGCTGGTCGATGCGGAGGAGCTGTACCGCCGGTACGGTCCCATGGTTCTTCGCAGATGCCGCCGGATCCTGCGCAACGAGGACGCCGCTGCGGACGCGATGCAGGAGACGTTCGTCAGGGTCCTGAAACACAAGGATGACCTGACGGTTGCGCATCCCTCCAGCCTGCTGTACAGGATCGCGACGAACGTCTGCCTGAACTCCCTGCGAGACAGCCGCCGCCGTCCGACCGTGAGCGCGGACCCGCTGCTTCCGCTGCTGGAAGGCCGGGAAAGACTGGAAGACCGCGTGCTGGATTCCTTCACGCTGGAGCAGGTCTTTGCCGGGGCCCGGGAAGGCACGCGGGCCGCGGCGGAGATGCTGTTCCTGGAAGGTCGCACGCTCGCCGAGACCGCGGAGGAAGTGGACCTGTCCATCTCCGGCGTCCGCAAGCGCATCCGAACGCTGCGGGAACAGA
>DASRZR010000037.1:0-4859 GCA_035686185.1 Spirochaetia bacterium
CGTGGACGACCGTCGGCTGTATCCTGTCTGGAAGCGCGCCGGCGAGCTGGGGCTGCCGGTCCTGATCCACACCAGCGACCCTGTCGGCTTTTTCCTCCCCGCCGACGACAAGAACGAGCACCTTCCCACGCTGCGCAAGTACCCGGGGTGGAGCTTCCACGGGTCGCATTTCAGCAAGTGGGAGCTCCTGGAACAGCGATCACGAATGATGGGGGATCACCCGGGGACCCGGTTCATCTGTCCGCACGTGGCGAACAACCCGGAGGACCTGGACTGGGTGACCGCCCTGCTGGAAGCACACCCGAACGTGTTCATCGATTTCTCGGCGCGCATCGATGAGCTGGGCCGCCAGCCCTATTCGGCCCGGGAGTTCCTCATCCGGTTCCAGGACCGCGTGCTGTTCGGATCCGACATGCCCATCTCCCCCGAGATGTACCGCATGCACTTCCGGTTCCTGGAGACTCGGGACGAGTACTTCGACTACCCCGGCTACCTCGGGGAGACCGACAACGAGACCCGGTGGAAGATCTACGGCCTGTACCTTCCGGACGACGTGCTGAGGAAGATCTACAACGAGAACGCCCGGCGGGTGATCCCCGGCCTTGAGAGGTATTGGAAATGAGCGGCGTGGACGGGAAGGACCTGTACGAGTGGTGCCGGGTTCCGGCGGAGGATCTGGCGACGCACCCCGGCCGTCGTGTGCCGTTCCGCATGGTGGATGACTCGGCGGCCATGGGCGCGCTGATGGCGCGGGAGCTGGTGGACGAGATCGAGGCGGCCAACGGGCGCGGAGAGGAGTTCCGCGCCATCATCCCGTGCGGACCCAGCTCGTGGTACGCGCCGTTTGCCACCCTGGTGAATCAGCGCCGCGTCTCCCTGTCGCGGTTCATCGTCTACCACATGGACGAGTGCCTGGACTGGCAGGGTCGCGAGCTGCCGCGCGCCCATCCCTACAGCTTCCGGGGCTTCATGGAGCGGCACTTCTACGATCCGATCAGTCAGGAGCTTGCTGTCCCCGCGGCCAACCGGTTCTGGCTCTCGCCGTCCACCCTGGAGCAGGTGCGGGAAACGATCAGCAACCGGCCGCCGCACCTGACCCTCGGCGGCTGGGGACAGGACGGGCACATCGCCTACAACCAGGCGCGGAGACACCCGTTCAGCCGGATCACGCTTGAGGAGCTTCGTGGCTCCTCCGTGCGCATCCAGGAGAACAACTGGGACACGGTCATCGCCCTGGCCCAGCGGACCTTTGGCGCGGCGTGGCAATTCGTGCCGCCCATGTCCGTGACGCTTGGCCTCCGCGAGTGTCTTTCCGCGCCCCGGGTGCGGCTGTTCTCGGACACCGGCGCCTGGAAGCAGACCGCGCTCCGGGTCGCGCTGTTCTCGCCCCCCACCGCGGAGTACCCCATGACGCTGCTGCAGGAGCACCCGGACGCCCTGATCACGGCCACCGTGGAGACCGCCCGTCATCCGGTCTCCCTGCACCCGGAGTGGGACCTCGGGCTTGGCCGGTAACCCGCCACTCCTTCGCCTTGCCCGGCCGCCTCGGTTCCGGGGCGTGGTCGGAACCGGGGGCATCGGTCACGGGTCGTTCTTCCTCCTGGACGGGCCGCAGACGCTCGGCCGGGAAGAGAGCAGGTCCGGCCGGTTCCTGGACCGGCGCGATTACTGCAAGATTCACATCATCAGCCACTACCTGAAGATCCTGCTGGGCGATGCGCTGGGCGTGTTCCCCGTCGGGAGAGTCGGGGACGATGATGCCGGCCGCCGGCTTGATGCGGAGATGCGGGCCGTGGGAATCGACATGCGGTTCGTGCACCAGGCTGCCGGCGTGCCCACGCTGTACTCGTTCTGCCTGGTGTACCCGGATGGATCCGGCGGCAACCTTACTACCGCGGACTCGGCAAGCAGCACGGTGGACTCCGCCGCCGTGGAGGAGGCGGAGCCTCTCCTCTCGGAGCTCGGCGCCGGGGGAATTGCGCTGGCGGTGCCGGAGGTGCCACTGCCGGCCCGCCGCCGCTTGCTGGAGCTTGCCACCGTCCACGGGCTGTTCCGAGCCGCCAGCTTCGCGCGAGAGGAAATGACGGAAGTCCGCAGTTCACGGCTTTTGGACGGAGTGGAGCTGTGCGCCATGAACCTGGAAGAGGCAACGGCAGCCGCCGGTTTGGACGGTGAGCCCGAGCCGAAACGGGTGCTGGAGGTCATCGCCCGTGAATATCCGCAGCTTGCCGTGTCCGTCACCTGCGGCGGCAGGGGAAGCTGGCTCCGCGATGAGAGCGGAGCGACGTTCGATCCCGCCATTCCCGTGGACGTGGCCGGCACCACCGGCGCCGGGGATGCCCATTTCTCTGGAATCCTGGCCGGGCTGGCCGCCGGCCTGGACTTCCGCGGAGCCCAGCAGCTCGGCACCACTGTTGCCGCCGCCTCCGTCACGTCCGTGCACACCATCCATCCTGACCTCACCGCGGCCCTCCTTCGCCGGATGGCGCTCCGACGGGAGCGGACCTCTGCAGGAGTTGCCGCGCTCCTTGACATCGGCAATGGCGGGTCTTAATATCGCAGGGCGGTGTCCGTAGGACACTCATCAAACCTACCAGAGGGGGAGATATGAAGAAATCCATCTTGTTCCGACTGGGAGTAGTACTCCTGCTCCTCACGCCCATGCTGGTCTGGAGCGCGCCCAAGGCGACGTTCTTCTGGGCCGGCTATGACGGCCTCACGGAAGACTTCCGCGCCCAGCTCGAAGCGGCGTTCAACAAGCAGTCACCGGACGCCCAGATCCAGATCGTTCCGGTTCCCTGGGACAGCCTCCAGGACAAGCTGAACACGGCCGTTGCCGGCGGGGCACCCCCGGACATCTCCGTGGTAGGCACGCGCTGGATCCTGGACTACATGGCCACCGACTCCGTGCGGGAAGTGGCCCCGTACGTCAGCAAGAAAACGCTGGACAACATCAACCCGGCGGCAATGGAAGCCAAGGTGAAGGGCAAGCTCATGGGGCTTCCCATCGCGGCCGGCGCCCGGCTCCTCGCCATCAACGCCAGCATCACCAAGGCCGTTCCCCAGACCATGGAAGAGCTGGAAGCGGACGCCATCAAGGCGAACAACCCCGGCACGAACGCGGGTCTGTTCATGCCCGGCAAGGAGCACACCGAGCTCACCGACTTCGCGTACTACTTCTACGCCGCGGGCGGAAACTTCTTTGCCGTCAACGCGGACGGCTCCTACGGCAAGTGCACCGTGAACTCTCCCGCGGGCGTGAAGGCGCTCGCGTTCATGGCCAAGCTCGCGCTGCAGGACAAGGTCGTGGAAGACAACTTCACCACCTACCAGCGCATCCCGGGTCACCCGCTGTTCTACGCCGGCAAGATCGGCTACGTGATGATCGGCGCGTGGGTGGACTCCGCCATGAAGCAGGCGGGCTCCACGTTCCCCGTGATCTACGCCAATATCCCGTCCTTTGCCGGGCAGAAGCCCGCCGGCCTCATCATCACCGACTCGGTGGCGTTCTTCACCAAGGGCGCCAACCTGAAGGCGGCCGGCAAGTTCGTGGACTTCTTCTACCAGGCCCAGTGGAAGGGCAAGTTCGACCAGCTCATCGGGTTCCCGCCCGTGACGCTGGACGCTGCCAAGGACAAGTTCTGGAACACCCCGCTGTACCAGGCGCTCAACAAGGCGGCGCTCACCGCGCGGCCGTGGCCGCTCGTGGACGGTTTTGACACGCTGAACCACGAGACCTGGGTCGCCTGCGAAAAGGTATTCCAGGGACAGGCCTCCCCCCAGGAAGCCCTGGACGCCGCCGCGGCGGCTGTCGACAAGGCCCGGGGGATGTAGCCCTCCCGCCGACTGCGAAGGGGGGCGTTCGCCCCCCTTCTTTTTCCCCATCCACGTCAGGGAGGAATCGTGTCGGACGCATCGCTTTCGCTGCGGCAGCGCCTGTGGAACCCTGAGGCGCGGCTGGCCTACATCCTGATCCTGCCCACCGTGGTGTTTCTTGCCGCCTTCATGTTCTATCCCATCGTCTACGTCTTCGTGATGTCGCTGTTCCGCACGAACAAGCTGAGCGACCTGACGAAGTTCGTGGGCGTGGCGAACTTCATCGACCGCTTCCAGGACAAGGAGTTCTGGTGGGCCGCGCTGCGGTCCCTGATCTGGACCGGCATCGGCGTGAGCTCGAAGTTCCTCCTGGGCATGACGATCGCCATCCTCCTGAACGTGAAATACCGGGGCCGCAAGGCCGCGCGGCTGGCGTTCATCATCCCCTGGGCTTCCTCGGTGCCCATCAGCGCGCTGCTGTGGAAGTGGGTCTTCCACCCCGAGTTCGGCCTGCTGAACTACACGCTGAAGGCCACCGGCCTCGTGGCGCATCCGCCGGGGTGGCTGGGGGCCCCCTTCACCGCCTTTGCCGCCAGCATGTGGGTGGACATCTGGATAGGGATCCCGTTCTTCGCCCTGGTGTTCCTTGCCGGCATGCAGGCCATTCCCCAGGAGCTGTATGAGTCCGGCCACATGGACGGCGCCGGTGGCGTGAGAGCGTTCTTCTCCATCACGCTGCCGGGCCTGCGGGAGCTCATCCTCATCTCCACGCTGCTGTCCGCCATCTGGACGTTCAACGACTTCAACGTGATCTACATCCTCACGCTGGCCGGCCCGGCCAGCACTACGAACATCCTCATCACCTCGGTCTACATCGATGCGTTCGTGAACCGCCGCTTCGACATGGCGGCCGTGCAGTCCGTGGTGACCTTCGCCGTGCTCAGCGTCGTGAGCGTGATCTACGCGCGGTTCTACTTCCGCCAGGAGAACGCCTGATGAGGTGGCAGACTCGTTCGAAGTGGATCGCGGTCCCCCTGACCCTG
>DASRZR010000038.1:0-9046 GCA_035686185.1 Spirochaetia bacterium
GGACCGGGATCTGCGGGGAGTTGATGCCCCGCGGGTAGCCGCGGCCGCTCAGCTTCTCGTGGTGTCCGTAGGCTATGGTGGGGATGTTCTTCATCTCCGAGGTCCACGGGATCGTCTTCAGGAACTGGTACGTGTGCGTGACGTGGCTCTCTATTTCCTTGCGCTCCGACTCGTCCAGGCTGCCCTTCCTGATGCTGAGCTTCACGTACTCGTCATCGTTGAGGTACGGGATGGGCGTCTGGTCCGGCTCCTCAAAGACCTTCCCGTGGATCTCGTCCAGGATACGGGCCGGCTCCTCCGCGAGCACGGCCGGCTCGTCCGCAATCAGGATGCTGGCCAGGTAGCCGTCAATCTCTTCCAGGTATCCCCGTTCCTTGGCGTCCAGCCCTTCCTTCAGCTTCTCGTACTCGTCCCGTCCGCCGTCCCGCAGTGACGTGAACCGTTCCTTCAGCAGGTGGAACATCATGGACTTGCGGATGTAGGCGAAGCGCATCTTCACCAGCTCCATCTGGGCCGGGTACAGCTTCTTGGCCTTCACCAGGACGTGCTCCCGCACACCGACCTTGCCGAAGTCGTGCAGGAGGCTCGCGTAGCGGATCTCCTTGATGTTCTCCGCGCTGAACCGTGTGTCGGCGTAGGTTCCCGCATCCACGCGGTCCACCGCCTTGGCCAGCCCCACCGTGTACAGCGCCACGCGGTTTGAATGACCCGAGGTGGTGGGGTCCCGGGACTCGATGGCCTTGACGGATGCCTGAACGAAGCCTTCGAACAGGGTCTCGATTTCCTGGTACAGGAGGTTGTTCTCCAGCGCCACGGCCGCCTGGGAGGCGAGGGACCGCACCACCGGCTCCACGTCCTTGCCGAACGGGATCACCACCATGTCCGCGTACTCCGGGGTCACGCGCAGCGCCTCGTCCGGCTTGCAGTTGATGAGCTGAACCACGCCGAGGATCTCACCCTTGTGGTCCTGCATGGGCACGGTGAGCATGCTCTTGGAGCGGTAGCCGGTGGAGGTGTCGAAGCTCGTGTTGAACCCGTACTCCCTGTCCGCCGGGATGTTGTAGGCGTCCTCGATGTTGAGGATGGCACCGGTGCTGGCCACGTAGCCGGAGACGGTCTTCTTGGACAGCGGCATGACGAACTCGGAGTAATCCCGGGGGTTGGAATCATTCTGCGTGATCTTGAACCGCAGCTTCTGCTCACCCGATTCCTTGTCCTTCTCCAGCAGGTACAGGGTGCCCGCGTCCGCCCGGGCGATGTGGCGGAGCTGCCGCAGGATGTAGTCCAGCAGCTTGTCGTTATCCCTCTCCGCGGACAGGGCGATGCCGACCTGCAGCAGCTCGGAGTTCTCCGTCTCCCGCGCCTTCAGCAGGGAGTCCTTGCGCTTCAGCTCGCGCTCCAGGTGCATCTGGCGGAAGAGGTTTCGCACGGTGCGGAGGAACGGGGCCGGGTGCTTCAGGGAGAGCACCTCGTCGAACACGAGGGAGTCGGGGACCGATTCGGCGAACAGGGACGCGCCCTGCGGGTTCCACAGGAGCACGGAGCCGGGAAGGATCGGCGCCGTGCCCAGCTCCTTTGCGTGGGCGGCGACGAACTCGGGATCCACGAACCACGCCACGAGATCTTCCGTGGCGGCGGAGTGGTTGAAGGTCTTCACCCGCTTCACGGCCAGGCCCTTCTCTTTGCGGACAGCAGCGGGCAGGTCCGGCACGTTCTGGGAAACCTTCAGGACAAGCTTCGGCACCGAGACTCCTTCACACGTGTACAATGGATAGTTTAGTGAACGGAGTAGGCCTCTTCAAGGATTCCGCGTGCCAAAAAAGAGATTTCAGGAATCAGACGACCCACGGGCCGCGAGGTTCCGGAATGGACTTCCACGCCGGAGGCATCCGTCAGCGTCCAGCGGACCGTGCGGTCATCGGCGCGAACAAGGCGCAGGCCGTATCGACCGGAGTCCGTTCCCTCGTCCGCCTCGGAGCCGGCGCGTCGCAGGAAGCGCAGCAACGCCGCCCGCTCCAGCAGGCGCCAGCCGGTGCCGGCGAACTGCACGGAGAGCGGAAGCCCGATGCCCGCCTGCGGAAGCGCGCCCGGGTTGATCTGGTACAGCTGTTCGATGGCCTGCCGGCGGCGCGGGGCGGACGTCCTGTCCCTCAACAGCGGCACCAGGGCCGCCAGGGCCTCTGCGGCCGGTTCCTTCTCCCAGAACGGGTCGAAACCGGAGAGGCTCTGCTCCAGCAGGTCGGAGGAGCGTCGCACCCTGCCTTCCTCCAGTACGTAGAAGGGGCCCGCGTGCGGGGAGCGCGCCGTCTCCAGGTCCCGGGCCAGGCGCAGGTATTTCAGCGCCACCTCCTGGTACGGCTCGTTGCCCCGGTAAAACTCCCACCACGCGTCCTCGTAGGAGCCCTGGTCCAGGTACTGGGATCCCACCTGCAGGGAATAGGCGCGGAACCTCTGCGTATGGTACCAGCCGATGACCCGGTCTCGAAGCGACGCCGCGATGGCCGAGACCCGGTCGATGATACCCGATGTCGGACGCGCCATCTCGATGACGGCAAGACCGTCGTACACCGTTCCCAGCAGCTCGTGCAGGTCCTTCAGGTGCCGGGTGAGATCGGTCCCGTAGTAGACCAGCCAGGCGTGGTCCTTGGAGCCCAGCACGTCCTCCGCGTAGCGGCGCGCGAGCTCCAGCCGGCCGAACTTCTGGTACAGGATCGCGAGGTTCACCTTGGCAAGCGGCGTGGTGTCCTTGGCGTACGCGCTCTGGTACTCGGAGAGCGCGGAATCGAAGTCCATGCGGGACTGGAACAACTCTCCGCGCGCCAGGTGGCCGGAGGGACGGTCCTCCATGGCAATCGATTCGTCGGTGTAGCGCAACGCGGAGTTGTAGTGGAAGAAACTGTGCTCCAGGAGGGAAAGGTTGTAGTAGGCGATGGCGGCGAAGTTGCGGTCCCCCACCCGCAGCGCATCGTCCACGGACTTCTGGTAGAACTCGCGGGACTTGTCGTAGCGGTTCATCCCCGAGTAGATCGTGCCGAGCGTCATCGTCAGGCCGCGCTGCGCGCCGACCTTCGCGATACCCTTCACCAGCACGCTCTCTCCCTTGTCGAGCTGGTGCGTCTTGAAGTACATCCAGCCCAGGTCATCCATGGTGTCCGCGCTGTCCGGGTACTCCTGGAGGATCCGGGTCAGGTAGTCAATGGAGCTCTTCTCCTGGTTGAGCTTCCCGTAGCAGCGGGAGATCTGCGTGAGGGTCACGAAGTCCGTGGCGCCCTTCTTCTCCGCGGCCCGGTACTCGTCCAGCGCAAGCCCGAACAGCTCCTTGTCGTAGTAGAGGTCCGCCAGCGCGAGGCTCGCCCGTGGCGATGAGGGGTAGCGCGTCTTGGCCTCGGTGAGGATCTTCACCGCGGACTCGTACTCGCTGCGGGAAATGGCCTGTCGCGCGCGCGAGGTGAGGCTGTCCAGCGTATCGGCGGCGCCGGCGGCCGCCTGCGCGCGCGCGGGCATCGCGCCCGGGCCGGCGCCCAGCACGAGCCCGACGGCCAGCGCCACCCCGGCGAGCACGCCGGACCGCCGCCCGCGCACTCAGGCCCCCCGGAGCGCGGCGCCGCGTGGGCTCATCGCGCCAAGGATCCGCCAGGGCAGGCGCACGCCGGTCCGGAACGAGTCCGCGAACCGGGCCAGGGCCGCCTGTCCCTCATCGAGATCGTGAGCATCGAACTGCGGCGCGAACGACGCCTTGAGGTACAGGTCCGCGACCGGCACCAGGCAGATGCCGCTGTCCCGACCCAGGCGGCGCGCATGCTCCAGCGCCGACTCACCATGGCGTCGTCCCCGGCCCACGCCGGCGCAGCGCACCAGGCACAGCGCGTACCGGGCCCGGGCTCGGCGCCGCGCGTTGCTCGAGAGGAGCCCCGGCAGGACTGGCAGGAGCTTCACTCCGGCAAGCAGAAGCAGGTAGGCGGCCGGCAGCACGACGTACCACAGCCGGGCCACCAGCACCGCGATGCGGGCGATCTCCTGGCCGATCCTCGACGTGGCAGAAACAACCGCGGGCAGCTTCGGAGCCGTCTCCTCCTGGTCGGTCTGGTTTTTGACGATCTCCGCGATGAGCTGGGCCATCCTGTCCTTGTCCGGGGCGGGGAACGGCGCGAAGTCCTCGCCGGGCGCCGGCGTATTGGAGGTGGGATCGAACTCCACCCAGCCGAGGTTCCCGAAGTAGACCTCCACCCACGCGTGCGCCTGGAACGCCCTCACCTCGTAGAAGTTCAGCACCTCCGACTGGGGGTCCACGTAGAATCCGACGGCCACGCGCGCCGGGATACCCAGGCTGCGGCACATCAGCGCCATCGCGAAGGCGAAATACGAGCAGTAGCCCTTCTTCGAGACGAACAGGAAATGGTGGAGCTGGTTGCCGTCCTCCGCGATGCCGGGCTTCAGCGAGTACAGGTAGTTCGTCTTCAGGTACTGCTCGATGGCCGCCGCCTTCGCGTAGTAGCCCGGCTGGTCCTGCGTGATCTGCAGCGCAAGCCGGTGGATCTGCTCGTCCCCGGCGGTACGCGTGTACAGCGCAAGGTCCGCCGGTTTCATCGGGGGCACCGACGTGACGAGAGCGGGCGCCGCCGTGCCGCGCATCACGCGGGAGTCCACGCGGTACACGCGCAGGAACGAGGAGGACTTCCAGTTCTCGAGCGGGGTGACCGTGAGCGGGTAGTTCAGCGAGATGAGGGAGGACGGGTCCAGCGTGAGGAAGTAGTACTCCTGCCGGACCGACTGGCGGTCCTTGTAGCCGGGATCCGGGAACCGCTCCGAGGAATCCGGCACGACCGCGGGGTACTCGTCGATTCCGCCCTCCCGCTGCATGAAGAAGCCCTGGTTGTCCTCGTAGCCGGACAGCACGAACCGCCGCAGGAGATAGCGGTCCGCGGCCCCCTCCGTGCGGAACAGGAGCACCGCCTGGTCCGATGTCTTGATCTCGCTCTCCAGGCGCACGTAGGGGGCAAAGTCGAAGCGGAACATCGTGGGCTTCATGAGCCCGCCGCCGGCGCGCACCGAGCTGTCCCCGTAGCGGGAGAGGAGGAACAGGAGGAACACCAGGAGGAGAGGGACCAGGATCCAGGAGAAGCTGGCCACCGCGCGCGCGTCGATCCGCGGAACACGCCCCGCGGCCAGCAGCAGCACGAAGAACTCCGCCACCACGAAAGCGGCGAGCGCCCACGCGAAGTAGGACGGATGGGGGTAGAGCGTCAGTGTGTAGCCGGCCTGGGTCCAGAACACCAGCACAAGCAGCAGGCCGTTCAGACCCGTTTCAATGATGACGAACGGTTTCAGCCGGAGGGACAGGAAATTGAACAGCCAGGCAACGCCGTAGGCCAGGAGGGCGGGGAAGAAGTCCTTGTCAAAGTAGAAGAAGAGGAAGTCCGTAGCCGGGGCGGACACGATGGCGCGCTGGGCGCGGAACACCAGGAAGAAGATCACGCGGGCCAGGAGCGGGATGGCCGCCGCCGCGGCCACCGCGGGAAGGATCCGCATCCGGGAGCGTTCCATGAGAAGAGCGCCAAGCACCGCCAGAAGGAACGCGGCACTCTGGAACACGGGGTCGAGCTGGTCCCGAAGCTGGAGAAAGGAGTTTACCAGCAGGAAGTAGAGAACGAGGTTCCTCAGGATGAACAGGAAGATCTGGCGGGCCTTCATGGCGTCAGTCCACCGCCGTCCCGTGGTACAGCTCCAGGTCCCGGGACAGCGCCCGCGCAAAGCCTTGCAGGTCACGGCGCCGGGTCCTCTGGCGCCGTGCCGCCGGGGCCTCCGAAAGCAGGACCAGGTCAACAAGGCGTGGAAGCGCGAACGGACGCGCAGAGGGAAGGTCCTGCAGGAACACGTCGGTGCGCCAGCCGCGGACGCGGAGCGCGGCCATGATGGACGCCAGCCCGGGTGAACCGGCGGAGGAAAACACCACCGCTTGCGCCATGCGGCCGGGAAGGTCCGGAGCCCACGGAGCGTCGGTCCACCACGCGGCCGCCAGCGCCGCCAGGAGACCGGCTTCCGCGCCGGCGCCGAATGCGCGGCACTCCCGCTGACCGGGGGCGGAGAGAGTGACCTCCAACCCGCGTCGAACCATGTGGACCATCACGGACGCGCAGGACCGCACCAGGGAATCCAGGTAGCTGTCCCGCGCCGCGTGCGGCACCAGCGGGTTGGCCGTGGTGTCCAGCACGAACAGGATGCGGGACTCGGGAGGCGGAACCTCCTCCCCGATCCGGAGGAACAGCTCGTCGGTGTGCGCGAACACCTTCCAGTTCAGGCGGCGCACGTCGTCTCCGGGGTAGTACTTGCGCGCCTCCAGCAGCTCCTCGCTGCGGCGCCTCCGGCGGGAGTCCGGGGCTGCCTCGTCGGACTGCTCCACCAGCCCGGTGAGCTCCCGGGCGGGGACCACCTCCGGGAAGACCACCACCGTGTCCTTTCGGGCAACCGTGATCCGGTGGGCGCTGAGTCCCAGGACGTCGTGTGCCTCCACCACGAGCGCCGTGCCCTGGTAGATCCCGCGGCGGGCCGCGGAAAACGGAATGCGGCACTGGCTCTCCCCCGGGGGCAGGCGCCGACGGATGTCGGTGATGCGTCTCCCGTGCCACGCCAGCGGCAGGAAGACGCGCACGGAGAACCCGGGCGGGAAGGAGCGCGGAAGCCGGGCGGAAGCAGCCGCTTCTTCCTCTTCACCGGGGGCAAGCCCGCGGGCCGGCAGGTGAAGGGAGACGGAGAGGCTCCGCGCGGCTGCCAGGCGGAAGAGGTGGCCGGCCGCCAGCGCGTAGATCGTGAACAGCAGGAAACTGGATCCCCAGAACAGCCCGGCAAGGTCGGCGCGGAACAGCCCCTCCACCAGGAGGCCGGCGGCCAGCAGGAGGATGGCAAGGCCGCGGATAGTAAGGGGAAAAACCAGCCGGACCAGCCGCAGGGCGGAGGCCAACCAGGAGAGCACCGGGCCGCCTCCTCACCAGGAAACGCGGGAAAGCTGGGTCATGCAGATCTCCCGGACCAGCGCGGCGGCGTCCGTGCGCGCGTCCTTGAGCCGCAGCCGGTGGGCCACCACCAGGGGAGCGAGGTCGATCAGGTCCTGGTCGATGACGTAGTCCCGGCCCTGCACCAGCGCGTACGCCCGGGCCGCCTGCACGAGCATCAGGCTGCCGCGCGGCGAGGCGCCGAGGGAGATCGCCGGGTGCGTCCGGGTGGCGGCACACACGTTCACCGCGGTGCGGAGCAGCTTCTCATCGCAGAAGACGGCCTGTGCCCGGGCGCGGGCGGCCAGGATGTCGTCACGGCCGCACACCGGCCTCACCACCGGCATGACCCGGGCCGAGGGATCGTCCCGCACGATGCCGACCTCCACCTCCGAGTCCGGGTAGCCGATGTGCACCTTCATGAGGAAGCGGTCGATCTGCGCCAGCGGCAGCGGGTAGACGCCCTCCATCTCCACCGGGTTCTGCGTGGCGATGACGAAGAAGAACGGGTCCATGCGGTAGGTCGTGTTGCCCACCGTCACCTGGCCTTCCGCCATGACCTCCAGCAGCGCGGACTGGACCTTGGGAGTGGTGCGGTTGATCTCGTCGGCCAGGAGCACGTTGGCGAACACCGGGCCGGGGGTGAACACGAACCGGCGGCTGCCCGGGTCAAATACGTCGACACCCGTGATATCGTAGGGAAGCAGATCGGGAGTGAACTGGATGCGGCGGAAAACTACGGAGCTCCCCTTTCGGGACCCGGACACGAGCCGGGCCACCGTCTTGGCCAGCGTGGTCTTGCCGAGACCGGGGACATCCTCGATGAGCACGTGTCCCCCGGCGAGTATGGCGGTCACGAGCTGCTGCAGTACTTGTTCTTTGCCTCGGATGACTGCCGCCAGGCCGTCTACCAGGCGGCGCGCCAGGGAATGGGCGCCTTTCAGGTCAGGAATCGAAGTGTCCGCAGGACGGGGAGCACGCCGATTGCGGACAGTCGCGTCTCCCATCGGCCGGAATGTACCATCTTACTCGAGGAAGGGATAGTGCAGGAGCAGGGTCGCTTTCAGTCTCTGCGTAAGCCGCCGCAGTCGTTCCAGGTTGTACGGGAACGTGAACGCCACGAACTTGCGCACGATGTACTGCCGGGCGTCCTTGACCCGCCGGGCCGGGAGAAGCCAGGAGATGCCCAGGCGCTCCTTGAGCACCGGCAGCAGGAACCGGCGCACCGTGCGGTAGAACGTCTCCAGCTCCAGCGCTCCCCGGTAGATCAGCCACTCCTCTCCCGGGTACAGGGAGGTGAGGGAGACGATGTCCCGGATGTCCCGCATCGTCCGCAGATCAATGGGGACGCCGTCGATGATGAGGGAGAACCACGTCCGGTCGAAGTGGTTCTCGAACACCTCCCGGAGCTCCGCAAGGAGCGCCAGGATCTCCTCGTCCACGCGGGACGAGGCGGCCGCGGATTCAAGGGCTGCTTCCGACACGGGTTGCTCTCTTTCCTTCCCAATGTCGGACAGGAGCCGCCACGCCTTGAAAGCACGATATTAGACGTTGGGCCGCGACGGCGCCTCTCAGCCCGAACGACCCGGGGGGAAGGTAAGGGGGGTCTCCACGGCCTCAACCGGCCACGATCTCCCGTCAAGGCCTGCCGGAGGTTCGAGTCCTCCGCCCCCTAGCAAGTGCGGCGGGCGAAGCCCGCCGCTGTTGGTTGCACGAGCTCGCAGTTGCACCCGGCCCGATACGGTAGATGAACCGGACCGCGCCACGCGCCAGCGCGGCTGTTGACGCCGAAGCTCGCAGTTGCACCCGACCCGGGCCGGCAGATGAACGCGCCCTTCGCGCCGCTGTTGACTCCTGGTATCAGCTCAGTGGTGCGGAGGAGCAGCGACCGCCGGCCCGCTCTGAGGCGGCCTGATCGCAAAATAGGCGTATGCGGCGCCCACCGCAACGCCCAACCACGCCGTCCCAAGGTTGCTCAGCGTCTTGCTGACGTTCGGGAACACCACGACGCCAACGACCAGGGCAACCAGACCAAGGACGAGCCACACGAAGATGTA
>DASRZR010000039.1:0-7551 GCA_035686185.1 Spirochaetia bacterium
TGCGGGACGTGGGCGCTGAACTTCAGCGCCACGGTCACCGCGTCCCCATTCCCGCTGAGGCTGATATCGGTCACTTTCACCGTCGCGTTCTTTGCCACGGTATAGGTATTCCCGACCACGGTCTTCCTGACCTGGTCCTGCAGCTCGGCGTACGTCGTGGTCACCGGGAAGTAGAAGTGGAAACCGCTGGAGGGTGCGGGGTCCGACAGGTTGGGCAGGCTGCCCGTGTTCACGGGGTCCGGCTTCTGGCCGATCGTGCCGGAGACGAGCGCCTGCAGGCCCAGCGTGGCGCGGATGGACGTGTCATCTGATGACAGCCCGGAGAAGGAGACGGCCAGCGGCGTGATGGTGAGCCACGCGTTGTCCTTCCTGTCCACGAGAACGGGCTGGCCGATCTTCTGCCAGGCGTCCGCCAGCGGGGTCCGTATGTCGATGGCCGCCACCTTCGCATCCAGCCGGGACACCACCTCGTCCAGCACCGGGTTCAGACGGTTTTCCAGCAGGCCCCGAACGCTCACGGAGGTACCGACGTGCACGCCATCCACCGTGAAGCCAACCGGCATCTCCGCCGAATCGATGGTGAGGTCTTTGCTGAAGCTGGCCTGCAACCGGTAGTCGGGTTGAACGCCCAGCACGCCGTGCACCCCGACGTGCGCGGCCATGGCCACGCTGCCTTCAAACCCGCCTGCCCGCGCCTTGGCGTGAATCTGGCCGGTCAGCGCCGTTGCAGCCGCCAGCGTGGCGCCGGACGTGGAGAAGGCGATGGGGCCGCGGCTGACGTGGTAGTCGTAGTCGATGCCCACGTGCGCGGTGGTCACCAGGAGCTTGACCGGCACCTCCACGTGACTGCTGTCCGCCAGGGAACCGGGGATCTGCTGCTCCAGGAGCTGCTGGATGGACACCTTGTCGATGGAAACCGGCAGCGCGAGGGAAGACGGCTGCACGGGAGGCGGAGGCGGCACCGGCCGGGACGGGGGCGGTGACGGATTGAACGTGCTGCAGGCTGCCAGCACCAGGGCGGCAGGAAGAAGCGTCGACCAGCGTTGCAGATGTCTCATGAGGCCTCCGCGGGAACCGCGGCGGTTGCGGTTCCACGGGTAGAAGGTACCCGGAATTGCGGCGTGCGGGGAGCCGGGGCTGCCGTCAGTTGGAAGACACCCGCGCCGAAGGTGATCCCTTCCTCTGCCCGCTTTTCTCCACGCTCTGCAGGAAGACCTGCAGGGCGCGGGAGGGATTGTTCCGGTCCCAGGCCACGCCAAGCTCGGTCATGATGCGGCTCGCGCCGAGCGGACGGTAGGAGACGTGCTCGCGGTGCAGGTGGCGCATGCTGGCCGGCACAATGGCAACTCCCAGCCCCGCGGACACGAGGCTCACGATGGTCTGCATCTGGACCGCCTCCTGTGCCACGCGCGGCGTGAAGCCGTTGCGCCGGCACAGAGCCATGATCTCGTCGTACAGGCCGGGGGCGGCCTGCCGCGGGAAGAACACGAACGGCTCCCCGGCCAGGGATCGGACCGTTATCGATGCCCGGCGCCGCAGCGGATGGTCCCGGGGCACCGCGAGGATCAGCGGCTCCCGCAGGATCGTGGTCACCGCCAGGGATTCCGGCGCGTCCGCAATGGGCCGCCGAAGGAAGCCCGCGTCCAGCGCGCCCGCACTCAGCATCCCCACCTGCTCCTCCGTGCTGCGCTCGAACAGGGCTAGCACCACGCCCGGGTATCGGGCGCGGAAGGCGCGGAGGATGGCGGGCAGCATCGTGTAGGGAGCGGAGCTGGAAAAGCCCACCCGCAGGATGCCAGCGGAGCCCTCCGCGGCGCCGCGCGCCGCCTGGACAACCCGCTCCGCCTGGGACAGCGTGCGGCGAGCCTCTTCCAGGACCGTGCGCCCGGCGTCCGTGAGCTGCACGCGGCGACGGGTGCGCTCCAGCAGCCGCACGCCAAGCTCCTCCTCCAGGCGGCGTATCTGCTGGCTGAGCGGCGGCTGCGCCACGTGAAGCCGTTCTGCCGCGCGGCTGAAATGCAGCTCCTCCGCCACGGCCACGAAGTACCGAAGGTGTCTCAGCTCCATTCCCGCCTCCTTCGTCTTATTCCTTGGGAGTATTAAATCATCCATTATTGATATTGGACAAGTCTCTGAAATCGGCATAGGCTTGACGCATGATGGAAGCGGACGTCCACCACCGCGTGCAGTCCCAGTTCGGGGCCGCCGCCAACGCCTACACGCTCAGCGTGGGGCACTCGGACCCGGCCCTCCTGAAGGTCGTGCTGGACTTCGCTCGGGCGCGGCCCGGGGATGAGGCACTGGACATCGCCACGGGCGCCGGGCACACCGCCATGGCCCTGTCACCCCACGTGTCCCGGGTGACCGCGTACGACATCACGCCGCAGATGCTGGAGGAGACGGCGCGCAACGCCGCCGCGCGGGGCTTGCGCAACGTGGTGACGCGCCAGGGGCCGGCGGAGAAGCTGCCGTTTGCGGACGCCTCCTTCGATATCGTCACCGTGCGGCAGGCCCCGCACCACTTTGCGGATATCCGCGCCGCGATCTTCGAAATGGCTCGGGTGGCTCGGCCGGGCGCACGGGTCGTAGTGGTGGACTCCCGGGCGCCGGAGGACCCGGAAATGGACCGCGCGTTCAACGCCATCGAGAAGCTGCGGGACCCCTCCCACGTGCGCAACTACCGCACCAGCGAATGGCGCCTCATGCTGCAGGAGGCGGGTCTCGATGTCCTCTCCGTGCAGGAGGACTACTACACGGAGAAGGGCCAGGGCATGGACTTCGACGCATGGACGCGCCGGATCAACACCGCGCCGGCGGCCGTGGAGGAGCTGCGACGGATCTTCCGCTCCGCCGGGCCGGCACTGGTGGAGGCGCTTCGCATCGAACGGAACGGAGAGGACATCCGCTTCTGCGTTCCGCAGGTAGCCCTTGGCGCGATGCGGCCGGCGGCCGTTGCCGGAAGGTAGGCCGCGCCGTGGTCGCGACAACGAGCGAGGATGCCCGCTACCGGGTCCGTTTCTCCAACGGTGCCTGTGAATCCCACGCGGACACGACGCCGGAGAAGGGCGGAGGCGGCAACGGGTTCCGCCCCCACGAGCTCCTGGAAGCCGCCCTTGGCTGCTGCCTGAACATGCACGTTCGCCTGTACGCGGACAACCACGGAATCCCTCTGGGAAACGTGACCACCACCGTGGCAGTGGACAGGACCGACCCTTCCCTGTCCGTGTTCACCTATTCCATCAGCTTCTCTCCGCGGCTGGCCGCGGAGCAGGCGGCGAAGCTCCTGCGGGTGGCGGGTTCCTGCCCGGTGTCCCGCACGCTCACCCGGCAGATCGTGCTGCAGCCGCGCGCCCCGGTGCCGGCGGGAGTCCCTAGTACGCCGCGGTGAACCGCGCGCGGACGTGACGCGGCTTTTCCAGCTCGTCCATGACCGCCACGGCGTAGTCCTCCATGCTGATGAAGCTCCTGCCCTGGGAGTCCACCACCAGTGAATCATCCCCGGTCCGGTAGCGCCCGGTGCGCGTTCCCGGCTCGATGAAGCCGGCCGGGGAGAAGTACGTCCACTCCAGGTCCTTCTCCTGACGGTAGACTGCCAGCGCGTCCGCCGCCGACTTCGCCAGGGCCTTCCACTCCGCCGGGAAGGCCGGCGCATCCATGAGGAGCTTCCCCGGGGCCACCTCCAGGCTGCCCGCTCCGCCCACGACGAGGAGCCGGCGGACCCCGGCCTTCCGGAGGCCGTCGCGAAGCGCGTGAGCCGCGTCCACGAGAAACGTTCCGACCGGCTTGTCCATGTCGGGGCCTACGGCGTTCACCACCGCATCGTGGCCGGCCGAAAGCCGCGCCACCGTGGCGGCATCCGCAATGTCCCCGACCGCGGTGCGAAGGCTGGCATGGGCCAGGGTTCCGCGCCCGGGGTTGCGGCTGTACCCGGTGACCTCGTGGCCACGGCCGAGCGCTTCCTGCGCGATGCGGCTCCCGATCCTTCCGGTGATTCCGAATACGGCGATCTTCATTTCCTTGTTCTCCCTGGCTTGATCCGTGTACGCGTTCCCGCGTATCTTAAGAGCAGTGTATGCCTTCTTGTCTCCATCGGCAAGTAGGCACCTTTTATGACTATTAGTTTCAGAAAGAGAGCGAAGAGATGACGCGAACGACGGGTTCACGGCGGTCATGGAACGTGTTCGACCCGGATTGCCCCACCCGCCGGGTGCTGGACCGGATCGCGGACAAGTGGACCGTGCTCGTGGTGGGCGCGCTGCAGGACGGGACGCTGCGATTCGGCGAGGTGCGGCGCACCGTGCAGGGGATCTCCCAGAAGATGCTCACGGAGACGCTGCGGGGCCTGGAACGGGACGGGATCGTGAAGCGGAAGATCTACGCCAGCGTGCCACCGAAGGTGGAGTACTCCCTGACGCCGCTGGGAAAGAGCCTGACGGGCCTGCTGGAATCGGTTCGCAACTGGGCGGAGACGCACATCGAGTCGGTGCTGGAGTCCCAGAAGGCGCATGACTCGGCGCGCCCCGCGGGTGCGGGTGGCCGGTGACTGCCGGCGCGCGGCGCAGGCGGCAGTCATCGCCAGGATGCGGGGACCGGGTCAGGCCGCCTTTCCGGCAGCGGTAGCTTCCGGCACTTCCACGAGCTTGCCCGTCTTCACGTCATAGATGAAGCCGTAGATGGGGATGGCGCGGGGCACCAGCGGATGGTTCCTGATGCGCTTCACGTCCGCGGTCACGCTCTGCGCCTGGTCGTGGATCGTGAGCCAGTCGATGTAGCTTCCCTCCGTGGAACCGGGCCCATGGCCCGAGTCCTTCCATGCCGTTCCGTCGAACTGCGACGTCTGGAGGCTGCTGGCCAGGAGGGCGCGCATCGTTTCGTCGGTGAACGTCTCCATGCCGCAGTGGGAGTGATGGATGACGAACCACTCCCGAGTGCCCAGCAGCTTGTAGGAGATGACAAGGGACCGTATGGCATCGTCGCTGGCGCGGCCTCCCGCGTTGCGGATGACGTGCGCGTCCCCCTCGGAAAGGCCCGCGTACTGGGCGGGATCCAGCCGGGCATCCATGCAGGTGAGGATGGCAAAGCCGCGGGCGGGCGGCATGGCAAGCTTCCCCTTGTTTCCAAAGCTGCTGGCATATCGGGCGTTCGCCGCGAGAACTTCCTGGTGAACTGAGCTCACGAGCTCCTCCTTGAGAATCAGGTTGAGACAAGGTACTGATACTCCTACCACAATGACTACTATTTCGATCTATTTGGTAGTTTCGGCGACAAAGTGGGCGATGCACAGGCGCCTGGAGGCGCCGACGGGCAAGGGCGCGTCGGCGGCCGGGCGCCGCGCGGGCCTGGTCCCCTTCAGCCGATCATCGTGGCGCCGGCGATGTTCCCGAGAAGCAGGATGAGCGCGAGAAATGCAGACAGGCAGGCGAAAACCAGGCCGAGAAGGATCCCACGCCAACCGCGCGTCACCGCGGCGGCGTACAGCGAATTGACCAGCCCATGCGCCACGACCACCCACAGGATCGCCACTCGGAGGTGGTCGTTGAGCTGGATGGCGCGGTCCGCAGCCTGCCAGTCGTAGGTGGGCCGCCACGTTCCGGTAGACGGGTCGATCTGCCGGTTCTGCTCCTCGTAGATCCTCTTCTCCCAGGAAAGGGAGAAAAGCAGGAACAGCCCGGCAGCGGCCAGCAGCGCGGCGAACGTGAGGTACGGCAATCGGATGCGAAGCGTCATTTGACCCTGAAGATCGCTCTTCCCGTCGCGGCGGACAATTCCAGGTGCCGACATGCCTCGGCGGTGGGTACTGTATCGGTAGCGGAGAATAGCAGATGGCAGACAAGGGCTGGATTGACCTGCTCCACGATCACGCGCCGGCGCTGGAGCAGCAGCACCGGGCGGACATGGAGTTCCTCGGCAGCGCGACGGCGCTGAGCGCGCGGGAGAAGATGCTGATCGCCATGGTGCTGGACGCGGCGGCCAACAAGCCCAACGGCGTGCGCGCCTACGGGGAGCGGGCCCTGAAGGCCGGCGCCACGAAGGACCAGGTGCTGGATGCGCTCACCGTGCTGCGGATGTTTTTCGGCCGGCCCGCGCTCGTGACCGGCGCCGAGGCGCTGCGGCTGTTCGAGAAGGGATGAGAGTCAGGTCCGCCGGTCGCCGGCGGGCCGGGGCGGCTTCTCCTCCCCTTCCTCCTCGTCCAGGAACTCCCCGAGATTCTGTGACAGGTTGTCGATTTCCTGGTCGATCTTGGAGGACTTCTCCCGGTACATGTCGAAGTCCGCGGAGGTGAAGATCTCCGACGCGGTGGACGGGTGCCCGCTGTACAGGCCGACGCTCACCTCGTAGTTCAGCGGCGCCGGGACCTCCACGCCCTTCACGGCCTCCTCCACGCGGCGGCGCACGTCCTGCGCGGCCGGGGCAGACGTGTCCGGCATCAGCACCACGAACTCGTCCCCCCCGTAGCGGCAGATGATGTCGATCTTCCTCAGGTTCTTCTGCAGCACCCCGGCGAGGTGGTGCAGCACGGCGTCCCCGGCCGCGTGGCCGTAGTTGTCGTTGATCTCCTTGAACTTGTCGATGTCCACCATCAGGACGGACAGCTCCGACTTCAGCCGGGCGCTCCGGTCCACTTCCCGGTCCAGGAACCGGATCATGCTGCGGCGGTTGTGCACGCCGGTGAGCGGGTCGATGAGCGCAATGCGCCTCAGCGCCCGGTGATAGTAGGCCTTCTCGATGGCGATGGCCGCGAAGTCCCCGATGGTGGCCAGGACCTTCAGCTCCAGGGGCGTGAAGTTGCCCCCCTTCACCTTGTTGATCAGCTCGATCACGCCGAAGACACGGTCCCGCGTCTTCAGCGGCACGCCGATGATGGACTCCGTGGTGAACCCCAGCGCACGGTCCACGCTGGAATCGAAGCGGGGGTCCCGTGCCACGTCCTCTATGATGATGGCCTGGCCGTTCTCCGCGATCCACCCGGCGATCCCCTGTCCCTTGGGGATCGTGGTGCCGAGGATCTTCTGCACGCCGCTTCCCACCACGATCCTGAACGTGAGCTCTCCGGTCCGGGCATTGCGCAGCAGCAGGGACCAGTTCAACGGCGCGAAGATGTTGCCAATGTGGGTCATGACCGCCTTCAGCGTCTCGTTGATCGTGGAGGCGGAGGCAATGGCCTTGGCCACGTCCATGAAGAAGGAGAGGTGGATATAGTCTTCCATGCCGGACGGTTCTGACACCTGCATCTTTCTCCTCGAGGGCGCCGGCTCGTTTGTCTGACGCCGTGCCCATCATGTCGGAAACGCGGGCGCGTGACAACGCGCCGTCGCCGTCTCCGCGGGCTGGCGGCGACCCTAACGGGCGCCCGGAGGGGCCACCGCGGCCCGCTGCCGGGCCTCCTGACGTGTCCAGCGCGCCACGAACACGAGCGGCACGAGCGCCAGCACGGCCCCGGCAGCCCCCACGCCGGAGTAGCCGAAGCGCGCTGAGATCAAGCCGCTCGCCAGGCTGCCGGTGGCGGAGGCGAGGCCCACCAGCAGGTCATTGAAGCCCTGCGTCCGCCCG
>DASRZR010000040.1:0-4005 GCA_035686185.1 Spirochaetia bacterium
GGCGGTCGTCGAGCAGATCGCGCAGGTAATGAAACATTGGCTGGCGGAAGGGAAAACGCAGATAGATGAGCAGTGAAGAAAAAGTGCCGGAGCCCGTTCCGGTTTCAATATCAGAGCTGTCCAAGAGGGGCTACCAGCTCCTCAAGGAAGACCACATCGCGGAAGCCGAGCAGAACTTCCGCCGCATCCTGGAAGTGGAGCCGCAGAACAACTACGCGCTCGTGGGCATGGGAGACGCGGCCAGGAAACGCAAGTCGTACCACGAGGCCATCCGCTACTACGAGGAATGCCTTGGCTACCACGTGGGAAACAAGTACGCCCTCGTGGGGCTGGCGGACAGCTATCGCTCCCTGAAGCAGTTTCACCGCGCCATTGAGATCTGGGAGAAGTACCTGGCGCAGGGGGACAGCGACGTCACGGTGCTCACCCGGATCGCGGACGCCTACCGCAAGGTCCTGGACTTCAACCGCTCCAAGGAGATCTACCACAGGATCCTGGAAATCGACCCGGGAAACCCCTACGCGCTCACCGGCCTGGGCTACCTGCACTTCGACCTGAAGGAGTACCGAGAGGCGCTCACCTACTGGGAGAGGATGCACGAGAAGGACCCGAAAAACATCTGGGTGCTCACGTCCATCGGCAACTGTTACCGCAAGCTCAAGACCTATGAGAAGGGCATCCCCTACTTCAAGAAGGCGCTGGACATCCAGACGAACAACTTCTACGCGCTGTTCGGCCTGGCGGACTGCTACCGCGGCATGAATGACCCGCAGGAGTCCCTGTTCTACTGGCAGAAGATCCTGGATGCGGACCCGGACAACAAGGTGATCCTCACGCGCATCGGGGATTCCTACCGCGCCATGAACCAGCTGGACACCGCCCGGGAGTTCTACAGCAAGGCGCTGAACATCGAGTTCGACAGCTACGCCGTGCTCGGGCTGGCCCTGATCAACAAGGAGAAGGGCAACTACCTGGAGGCCATCGAGAGCCTCTCCGGGCTCATGGTGAATGACGCCAAGAACCCGCGCCTGTACGTGGAGATTGCCCAGTGCTGGGTGGCGCTGGACAAGAAGGACAAGGCGCTGGAAGTGCTGGCCCGCGCGCAGCGCATGGGGATCAAGAACCTCGGCATCAGCGAGATGCTGGACAAGCTGCAGCGCTCAGCCTGATCCGAGGAGGCGCGGCACCGAGCCCCGGCCCCCGCATGGCCCTTCAGATCTTCGGCACCCGCAAGTGCCCCGACACCCGCAAGGCGGAGCGCTTCTTCAAGGAACGCGGGATCCGCTTCCAGTTCATCGACCTCGCGGAAAAGGGAATCAGCCCCGGAGAGCTTCGCGCCGTGCGCCAGGCCGTGGGCCGGGACGCGCTGGTGGACGTGTCCTCGGCGCGGTTTGAGGCGCGCGGACTTGCCCACCTCGATTACGACCCGGAGGAAGAGATCCTCCGTGACCCGCTGCTCCTGCGCACGCCGGTGGTCCGAGACGGCGCGCGGGCGGTCATCGGCGGGGATACGGAGGGCTGGAAGTCGTTCGCCGGCCGCTGACGGCAGATGCCCGCGGCTGAGCGCCCGACGCCCCGCGGCGCCTACCTGCGCGCCGCGTGCCCGCGCGGGGCGAGTGCCTTCACCCGGGAGAGACGCTTCATCTGCGGCCGGAGACCCCGGCGTCCAGCGTGCGGATGGCGTCGATGATCAGGGTCCGGTAGCCGGCAAGGTTGAAATCGCGGGACACCTTCATGTTCGGGGCATGTCCCGTGACACCGTACACGTCCGCCACTGTCTCCCCGCGGGTGAGCTCCCCCGCGCACTCCACGTCCACGTACAGGTCCCGGGTGGTGATGAGGCCGGGATCGATGAGGGATGCCACGGTGAGAGGGTCATGGAGCGCGGCGCCCGGGATGCCGAACTTCTTCAGGTTGTTTCCCATGAAGAAGCGCAGGAGCGGGGCCACCTTGGAGGATACCGCTCCGCCCATCGACTCCAGGATCCCAATCTCCTTGTCCGTGAACAGCGCCTTGTTGGAGATGTCCAGCGTGACGAGCGTGATGGGAACGCCGCAGTGGAACACGGCGCGTGCCGCCTCGGGATCCACGTAGATGTTGAACTCCGCGCTCGGCGTGACGTTGGAGTCGTAGACCCCGCCTCCCATGATCGTGAGGCGCTCGATGCGGCGCGTGATGCCCGGGTCCTTGCGGAACGCGATGGCCACGTTCGTGAGCGGTCCGGTGGCCACCAGGTGCATCGGCTCCTTTGACGCATTCACGGTGTCAACGATGAAATCAATGGCATTGCCCTTCCGTTTCGAGGTGTCCGCCTCCGGCAGCTCCACGCCGTCCAGGCCGGTGGAGCCGTGGATGTCCTCCGCCACGAGCAGCGGGCGGACGAGCGGCTGGTCGGAGCCGCGGAACAGCGGCACGTCCTCCCGGCCGACGAGCTTCAGGATGCGGCAGGCGTTGCGGAACGTCTTCTCCCCCGTCTGGTTCCCCGCCACCGTGGTGATCCCAAGAAGCTCGAGCTCGGGAGAGGCGAGCGCGAGCATGATGGCCACCATGTCATCGTGGCCGGGATCGCAGTCCAGGATCATTCGCTTCATGCCGGTTTCTCCGATGCCTCTGACAAAAGCGCGCGGCGCGTGCGAAGCGGCTTGTTCTGCGCCACCACGGCCACGGCCAGCGCGATGAATCGGCGTCCCGCTGTCATGTCACGCCGGAAGGAAAGGGCGGCGTGCCGTAGGCGTCCGCGAGGCGCGATGCGAAGCGCTCCGCCGTCCACCCGTGATTCTGACAGCCGCTGGCCTCCAAGGCGAAGGAAGCCGCCACCGCGCCCACGCGCGCCGACCACGCCCCGGAAAGCCCGCGGTGGCGGCCGAAGGAGTAGCCGGCAAGGAACGCGTCCCCGGCGCCGTTGGGATCCGTGAGCACGGCCGGGGGGACGGGCCGGATGCGATCCTCCCTGCCCTCGCTCACCACGTCCATGCCCTGGCCGCCCCGCGTCACGACGATGGTGGAGGCGCATCCGCGCAGCTCGGCCTCCGTCATCCGCAGGCGCTCCCGCAGCAGGCCGTGCTCGTACTCGTTGAGCACGAGGGAGTCCGCCCCCGTGATCGCCTCCCGCATGGCCTCGGCCGGCATGTCCATGATGAGCTTCCCGGGGTCCACCACGACCGGCACGCGCGCCGCCCGGCAGGCGGCAAGGAACATCCGCGTGTGGGAAGGGGTGCCGGCCGTGACCACCGCGAGCCGCACGCCGCGCAGGTCCGTTTCCGGCGCGGCCACTTCCCGTTCGGGTTCGCCGAAGAACAGGACCTGGTCTCCGGCCGCGTCAGCGAGCAGGACCGCCCGGGAGGTGAGCACGTCCGGCTCTATCCGCACGCGGTCCACGTTCACGCCGAGCTGCCGCATTTCCGCGAGGTAGGGCTCGCCGTCACGGCCGATCCAGCCGTGGAGGACGACGGGCGCTTGCAGGCTGGCGAGCGAATAGGCGACGTTGCCCCCGCATCCGCCGCGTGACCTCGCGGGCCCCTGCGCGCGAAAGTTCAGGTACAAGGGGGCCCCGCGGTCCTCCGGCAGGTGGTCCTTGATCCGGCCCGGGTAGAGGTAGGTGTCATCGTAGGCCAGCGCGCCGCTGACGGCGATGGCGGGAAGGTCCGGCATGGTCACCGGCGCTCCATCGCGGCAAGGAACCGGCGGCCGCCGGAAAACGCCAACGCGAGCGCGGCGAGACCCGGAGAACGAAGGCCGTCGTCATTCACCAGCAGAATGTTGCTCATCCAAGGCCGCTCCGGCCGCCACACGGCGCGGAGACTCGAACGCCCCCACGGCGCCACCGGAGCAGTATCCTCTCGCACGTCCCGATGCCGTGTCAACGACTCCTCGTGCAAAAATGGCGATCATTGGTGTTGGATTTTCTGGACAAGGGAAAATGGCAGCCGCAATCGAGGTCAATGGACTGGTGAAGAGGTATGGCGATCTCACCGCCGTGGATGGCATCAGCTTCTCCGTGCCGGA
>DASRZR010000041.1:0-3811 GCA_035686185.1 Spirochaetia bacterium
CCATCAAGAGAGACGCTTCCGGCGGAGGGCTCGATGAGCCGGTTCACCATGCGCAGCATCGTTGACTTGCCGCTTCCGGAGGGGCCGACCAGCACGCACAGCTCCCGGTCGGCCACCTCAAGGTCCAGCCGGTCCACTGCCGTGACCTCCCCGAACAGGCGCGTGACGGCCTGGAACCTGATCATGAAGACACCCCGGCAGAGCCGAACCGGCCCCGCAGCGGCCGTGGCGTGAGCAGGCGCACCGCCCCGGCCATGACCATGTCGGTTGCCAGCGCCATGGCGATGACCGGCAGCGTCCCCAGCAGGATCATGTCCGCCGCGAACTGGCCCAGGCCCTGGAAGATGAACACGCCCAGGCCTCCGGCGCCGATCAGCGCCGTGACCACCGTGTTGCCCACGGTCTGCACGGCCGCCGTGCGCACGCCGGCCATGATCACGGGGAGCGCCAGCGGCACCTCCACCCGGGCCAGGAGCTGGCCGCGCGTCATTCCCATGCCGCGCCCCGCGTCGCGGACGCTGGAAGGTATCTGGGAGAGGGCGGTGTAGGTGTTGCGGGCAATCGGGAGCATCGCATAGAAGGCCAGCGCGATGAGGGCGGGCGCCCGGCCGATCCCGCTGATGCCCCAGTGGCGGAGCAGGGGGAAGTCCCGCGAGAGCGCGGCCAGCGGAAGGATGAGCAGGCCGAACAGCGCCAGGCTGGGGATCGTCTGCACGATGTTGAGCACGAAGAACGCCACCCGTCGCACGCCGGGCCGTCGGACAGCGGCGATACCCACCAGGACGCCGAGCACGCCGCCCAGGAGCACCGCCTCTCCCGACACCACGAGGTGCGTCACGCTCTCCTGGAGGAAGACGGCCTTCTGCGCGGCCCACTCCCGCATCACGGAGACGGCGTCCAGGAAGCCGGTGGCGAGCAGGACGACGAGCACGACCGGAATCGAGAGACCGAGAGCCTGTCGGAGGAAGCCTTCCCCGATGCCGGCCCGTGCCGAGGTGCTCAGGAAGAGCGCATAGCCGAGAAAGGCCGTGACCCAGAAGCCCGCTGCCAGGGAGACCCGGGCCACGGTGTCCCCCCCGGCGATTCGCGCCGCCCCGCTCCCTGCCGCCAGGAGGGCGGCAACGGGAACCGCCACGGCGGCCGCGGCGGCGATCCGCGAGCGCAGGAGTCCCGGCCGAAGGAACACGGCCGCCGCCGCCGCGCCCAGCCAGAGGACCGCCAGGCACGCGGCCGCGGGGACGCTCACGTTGGTGAGCACCTGTCCCACCCCGTCCGCGATGCGGTTGGGCTTCACGCGCAGAAACGGCAGGAGCGCGCCGGCGGCAATGCCCGAGACAGCGAAGAACAGGGTCGGAACGTCTACTCCCGTGGTGGTCCGCTGCTCGGGCATGCGTGCGGGGGCCGGTGCCCCGGGGCGATAGCCCCTACTTCAGGAAGCCCTTCTTCGTGAGGTAGTCCACTGCCACGGCCTCCGCGTTCTCCCCGTTCACCGCGATCCGGGCGTTCAGGCTCTGGAGCGTGGTGAGGTTCAGGGACAGGAAGACCGGCTTCAGGATGGAATCAATGGACGGGTACCGGGCCAGCGTGTCCTTGCGGATGATCGCCGTGGGTTCGTAGATGGGCTGCACGCCGCGCGTGTCCGTGAGCACCACGAGGCCGAGGGAGAACAGAGAGCCGTCGGTGCCGTAGGCCATGGCGAAGTTCACCCCGTCCGTGCCGCGGGCCGCCGCGGCCTCCGTGAGCGCCGTGTTGCCGCCGGACAGCGACAGGAGCTGGGAGTTCTTCAGCGTGAAGCCGTACGCCTTCTGGAACGCGGGCAGCGCGTCCGGCCGGGAGATGAACTCCTCCGATCCGGCCAGCTTCACGGCTCCCCCGGCGTTCACGAACCGGGCCATGTCGTCCAGCGTCACGAGCTTGTTCTTGTCTGCCACATCCTTGCGCACCGCGATGGCCCAGGTGTTGTTCGCCGGCGCCGGCGTCAGCCACACGATGCCGTTCTTGTCGAAGTCCAGCTTCTTGACGGTTTCGTAGCCCTTCTTCTCGTCCTTCCAGACCCCGGGGTCCGTGCCGTCGAAGAAGAACCCGCCGTTGCCCGTGTACTCGGGATAGATGTCCAGCTCTCCGGCTGCGATGGCCTTTCGGACCACGGGTGTGGTGCCGAACCCCACCTTGTCCGTCACGGGGATGCCGCCCGCAGACAGCAGCTTCACGATCATCTTGCCGAGCAGGGTTCCCTCGGTGTCGATCTTGGACCCCACGACAACGGGCGCCCCGGAATCAGCGGCGAACGCCGCTCCCGCGAGGCACACCAATATGGAAAAAGCGATGACTCCACGCTTCATGCTCCAGGCTCCTTTCGGAGTAATATACTGCCCGGAACTGGCGGCGGGGCCGGAAGACTGCCGGCGGGAAAGCGGGTCAGAAGGCAGCGTCAGGATGCGGGTCGACGCATTCTGTCCGGTATGTACAGCCGGCCGGTGATGTGCAATCCTGACGGCCATGAGCAGCTTCCGTCTCCCTTCCATCCCGGGCGAGCTCTCGTGGCGGCGGGACGCGCGGGAGTGGGCGCTCGTGGGTGACGGCCTTTCTGTCACCGCGCCGGAGAAATCAGACCTGTTCACCGACCCGGCCACCGGCTCGGCCACCGATTCGGCTCCCGCCGCGCTGTTCACCCCGCCGGACGCCCAGTTCCTGCTGTCCGCCCGGGTGGAGGTGGACTTCGGTTCCACGTTCGATGCCGGAGTCCTTCACGCGTGGCAGGACCCGGAGCACTGGGCCAAGCTCTGCTTCGAGCTGTCTCCGCAGCGGCAGCCCATGATCGTCTCCGTGGTGAACCACGGCGTTTCGGATGACTGCAACTCCGTCCCCGTGGATATCCCCGCCGTGTTTCTCCGCGTGGCCCACCTCGGCCGGGCCACGGCCTTCCACTGGTCCGCGGATGGACAGGCGTGGAGCTTCGTCCGCTTCTTCTCCCTGGGAACGACGGCGCAACTGCGCGTCGGGTTCTCCAGCCAGTCTCCCACCGGGCCGGGGTGCCGGGCGGTGTTCTCCCGTGTCAGCTATCGCGCGGGCGCGCTTGCCGACCTGCGCGGGGGAGAGTGAGCGCGGGCCGTGGACCTCGTCCTCACCGTCTGCATCGGCCTCCTGGCGGCGCTCGTGCTCGGATACCTCACGCAGCGGCTGGGGCTGTCACCGCTGGTGGGGTACCTCCTGGCGGGCGTGCTCGTCAGTCCGAACACGCCCGGGCTGGTCGTCAACCACGAGATCACGTCGCAGCTCGCGGAGGTCGGCATCGTGCTCCTGATGTTCGGCGTGGGCCTTCACTTCGAGCCGCGGGAGCTCGTCGCCCTCCGTCGGCTTGCGCTGCCCGGGGCCCTCGTGCAGAGCGTCGTGGCGGCCGGGCTGGGCCTTGTCGCGGCGCGCGCGCTGGGCGGCGCCGATGGCTGGCTGGGGGCGGCGGTGTACGGGATGGCGCTCTCCGTTGCTTCCACGGTGGTGATGACGCGCGTGCTGGCGGACCGAGACGAGCTTCACACGGCGTCCGGCCGCCTGGCGGTCGGCTGGACCCTCGTGGAGGACCTGCTCACCGTTGTGATCCTGGTCCTGCTGCCGGCGGCCGCCCCCGGGGACTCCGCCGCCGGCGGCCCGGTAGCGCGGTCCCTGGCCCTCGCGTTCGGCAAGATTGCCGTCCTTCTCGCCGTCCTGTTCCTGGTGGGATCCCGCGTGGTGCCCTGGGTCCTGAGGCGGGTCGCGGCCACGCGCTCCCGGGAGCTGTTCACCCTTACCGTGCTTGTGGCGGCGCTGGGCATCG
>DASRZR010000042.1:0-5287 GCA_035686185.1 Spirochaetia bacterium
TCCGGAAGGTCCCAACGGCAAACCGGACCCCGTGGCCGCGGCCCGGGACATCCGCGAGACCTTCGGCCGGATGGCGATGAATGACGAAGAGACCGTGGCGCTGATCGCCGGAGGGCACTCCTTTGGCAAGACGCATGGCGCCGGCCCGGCAACCCACGTGGGACCGGAACCGGAAGCCGCGGGCCTGGAAGAGCAGGGCCTTGGCTGGAAAAGCAGCTACCGGACCGGCAAGGGTGGAGATGCCATCGGCAGCGGACTGGAGGTCACCTGGACCTCCACCCCCACGAAGTGGGGCGTGGGATTCCTGCAGAACCTTTTCCGCTACGAGTGGGAGCTCTCAAAGAGCCCGGCGGGCGCGCAGCAGTGGCAGCCGAAACGCGGCAGCAGCATCGTCACCGTGCCGGATGCCCACGACCCGTCGAAGACGCACGCGCCGTCCATGCTGACCACGGACCTTGCGCTGCGGTTCGACCCCGCCTACGAGAAGATCTCGCGGCGTTTCCTGGAACATCCCGATCAGTTCGCGGACGCGTTCGCCCGCGCGTGGTTCAAGCTGACGCATCGCGACATGGGACCAAAAGTTCGCTACCTCGGACCGGAGGTCCCGGCAGAGGACCTCATCTGGCAGGACCCGATCCCGGCGGTGAACCACACGCTGATCGATGAACAGGACATCGCCGCGCTGAAAGGGAAGCTGCTGGCCTCCGGACTTTCCCTCTCCCAACTGGTCACCACGGCATGGGCCTCCGCCGCAACCTTTCGTGCGAGCGACAAGCGCGGCGGCGCCAACGGCGCACGCATACGGCTGGCTCCGCAGAAGGACTGGGAGGCAAACCAGCCCGCCGAGCTGGCCAGGGTGCTCGGGAAGCTGCAATCCATCCAGACGGAGTTCAACGGTTCGCAGTCAGGGGGCAAGAAGGTCTCCCTTGCGGACCTGGTGGTGCTGGGCGGCTGCGCCGCGGTGGAGGAGGCGGCAAAGAAGGCCGGGCACTCCGTGAAGGTCCCCTTCACCCCCGGACGCATGGACGCGTCCGCGGAGCAGACTGACGCGGCATCGTTCGCGGTCCTGGAGCCCGTGGCGGATGGATTTCGCAACTACCAGAAGAAAGGCCTGAACGTGCCGGCGGAAGAGCTGCTGGTGGACAAGGCGCAGCTCCTGACGCTGACCGCGCCGGAGATGACGGTCCTGGTGGGCGGCATGCGCGCGTTGAACGCGAACGTCGGACAGTCCCGGCACGGCGTGTTCACGAGCCGGCCGGAGACGCTCACCAACGACTTCTTTGTGAACCTCCTGGACATGGGTACCGAGTGGAAACCCACGTCAGATGCGAAGGACCTGTTCGAGGGGCGGGACCGAAAGACCGGGAAGGTCACCTGGACCGGCACCCGGGTCGACCTCGTGTTTGGATCCAACTCCCAGCTCCGCGCGCTGGCCGAAGTCTATGCCTGTGAAGATTCCGGAGAGAAGTTTGTGAAGGACTTCGTCGCCGCCTGGAGCAAGGTGATGAACCTGGATCGGTTCGACCTCGCGCGCTGAAGCGGCCGCGCACAACGGCGGAGACGGTCGGGACCCGCCCGGCCGTCTCCGCTTCATCTCAGGACAACCCCGCCCTCTCCAGGAACTCCCGCACCGCGCGGATGAACAGCTCTCCGTACGCTTCCAGCTTTGCCTCCCCGACTCCCGGGCAGCGCAGCAGGGCAGCGGAGGTCGTGGGCCGGGTGCGCGCGATAGCCCGCAGGGTCTTGTCACCGAACACCACGTAGGCGGGCAGTCCCTTGGCGTCCGCTATCTGCTTGCGGACCTGCCGAAGGCTCTGGAAAAGTCCCTCCTGGGCCATCATGTCCAGCTCACCGACGCCGTCCACCGGAAGCTCCGGCTGCTCCTCGCGAGCCTTCCGCGACGATGCCCGGAGGGGACCGCGGCTGCCGGAGCTCTTGGCTCCCATGAACGTTTCCTTGCCCTGGAGGAGGAGCCGTCCCTTTGCGGAGAGCTCGAATCCGGCAGTCCGCCCGTCACCTCGCACCAGGCAGCCGGCCGCTTCCAGGTCCCGGGCGAGGTCCAGCCACCACCCGCGCTCGTGCTCCCTGCCGACCCCAAACGTGGGCAGCGCGTCGTGCCCGCGCTCCAGGACCTTGTCCGTGGGTGTGCCGGTCACGATGTCCACGAGGTGGTGGGCGCCGAAGCGCTCCCCGGTCCGTACCGCGGCGGAAAGCAGCTTCCGCGCCGCCTCGGTCAGGTCCTCCCGCTGCACCTCGCCGGCGCAGACGTCGCATCGGCCGCAGGATCCGGCGTGTCGCTCATCGAAATGCGCCAGGAGCTGGGTCCGTCGGCACACGGCGGACTGAGCGTAGCGCAGCATCTCGCGAAGCCGGGCCTCCGCCCGCTCGCGTTCCTCGGGGTCCTCCACCTTCTCGATGTGCCAGCGCAGAGACGCGATGTCACCGGGGCCGAACAGGAGCAGCGCCTCCGCGTCCTCGCCGTCACGGGCGGCCCGGCCGGTTTCCTGGTAGTAGCCCTCGATGCTGCGGGGCAGGTCGCCGTGGACTATCCAGCGGACGTTCGGCTTGTCGATCCCCATGCCGAACGCGATGGTGGCCACCACTACGTCGACCTTGTCCTTGACGAACTGCTCCTGCCGGGCGCGCCGCAGCTCGTCCTCCAGCCCGGCGTGGTAGGCAACCGCGCTGATCCCCCGGGATGCCAGCAGCTCCGCGGTGCGCTCGGCGCCTTTGCGGCTGCCGCGGTACACGATACCCGGCTCTCCGTCGTGCTGCCGGACGTGCCTTAGTATCTGCTCGTCCCCGTTGCCCTCACGGCCCACCACTCTATAGAAGATTTCCGGCCTGTCGAAACTCGCGCGCACCACGAATGGGGATTTCAGCCCCAGCAGGCGGATCACGTCCTGCTGAACGGCGGCGGTTGCCGTGGCGGTGAACGCGGCGATGGGTACGTCCGGAAACTCCTCCCGCAGGAGCCCGAGCGTCCGGTAGTCGGGCCGGAACTCGTGGCCCCACTCGGAGATGCAGTGGGCCTCGTCCACGGCAATCAGCTTCAGGCCGAAGCGAGACAGGGAGGCACGGAAGTTGGGAATGGACAGTCGTTCGGGAGAGACGTACAAGAGCCGTATCCCGCCGGCGGCCAGCGCGCGCCACGTGTCCCGTGCCTCGTCGGCGGAGAGCGTGCTGTTGAGGAACGCCGCGGGAATGCCGTCCTCCCGCGCGCCGTCCACCTGGTCCTTCATCAGGGAGATCAACGGGCTGACGATGAGAGCAAGGCCGTCCCCCATCACGGCCGGCAGCTGGTAGCAGAGGGACTTGCCTCCGCCCGTTGGCAGGGCGGCAAACACGTCACGCCCGGCCATCACGGCAGTGACGATCTCCTCCTGGTGCGGCCGAAACGCGTCGAACCCGAACTGCTGCTTGAGGACGCGCAGCAGGGCCGGCGCGCCTGGCTTGTCCACGCCCGCGGCTCCGCCCACGCTCAGCCCTGCCCCGCCCTTCCTGCCAGGTCTTCCCACCGGGCCATCCGTTCTTCAATCAGGCGCGTGACCTCGCCATAGCGGCGTGTGCCGGCCACGCGAGCCTCCGGGTCCGAATCCGGCCGCTGGAACGACTCCTCCAGATCCTTCTGTTCCTTCTCCAGGGCCTCGATCTCGGCAAGGATCCCCTCGTATTCCCTTTTCTCCTTGAAGGAGAGCCCGGTGCGAGCCGATTTCGCGCGCGTGTCCGCCCGCGGCCCCGCCGTGGTGGCTGCCGACGCCTTGCGCTCGGCCTTCGCCTGCGCGTCCTTCCTCTCCCGGTACTCCTCGTAGTTCCCGACAAAGCTCGTCACGCCGCCGGCGCCGTCGAAGATCAGCAGGGAATCCGTGAGCCGGTCCAGCAGCGCCCGGTCGTGGGAGACGATGATGATGCAGCCGGCAAAATCGGCAAGGTAGTCCTCCAGGAGCCGGATGGTGTCCAGGTCCAGGTCATTCGTGGGCTCGTCCAGCAACAGGAAATTGGGCGCCGTGGCCAGCATCCGCACGAGCGTGAGCCGGCGCCGCTCCCCGCCGGAGAGCCGGTCCAGCGTCACCGCGTGCATGCTGCGCGGGAAGAGGAACCGCTCCAGGAACTGCTCCGCGGTGAGAGATCCGCCGCCTTCCTGCGGCACGCGCTCCGCAAGCTGCTTCATGAACTCGATGACCGTGACGCTCCCGCTGCCCTCCGCGCCGGCCTGCGGCAGGTGGGCAAAGACGGTCGTCTCTCCCCGGACCACGCTGCCGGAATCCGGGACCGTCTCCCCGGCAACGAGCGTGAGGAACGTGGTCTTTCCGGACCCGTTGGGACCAATGAGGCCGACGCGTTCCCCCCGGCGGAAGCTGTAGGAGAAGGGGCTGATCACGGACCGACCTCCGTATCCCTTTGCCACCGCGTGCATCTCCAGCACCTTCTTGCCGAGCCGCCGATGAGCGGAGGCAAGCTCCTGCATGGCCGCCGGCGCCTGTTCCTTTGCATCCACAAGGTCCTGGAAGCGCTGCTTGCGCCCTTTGTCCTTCCCCGTGCGCGCCCGGGGCCCCCGCTTCAGCCATTCCAGCTCACGCCGGATGACGGTGGCCCGCCGCTGCTCGTCCTTCTGCCGGGCCTCCTCGCGCTCCGCCCGCCGATCGAGGTACACGGAGTAATTGCCCTCGTACTTGCGCACGGTGCGCTCACCGATCTCCATGATCTGCGTGCACACGCCGTCCAGGAAGTAGCGGTCATGCGTGACGAGGATGAACCCGAAGGACACGCTGGCAAGCCGCGCTTCCAGCCACTCGATGGTGTCCAGGTCCAGGTGGTTCGTGGGCTCGTCCAGGAGCAGGAAGTTGGCGCGGCGCGCCAGGCACCGGGCCAGGGACGCCTTGCGGAGCATGCCGCCGGAAAAGGTCTGCAGGAGCGCCGCGGGATCGTCCAGGCCCAGCTCGCGGCACAGGGAACGGTAGGCGTCGGCCACGGCCGCGTGCTCTTCCGCGACGTGCCCGCCGGCGGGTCCGGCAGCCAGACGGTCCGGGCCGGCCCCGTGCTCATCGCCATCCTGGAAGCAGTACTCCTCCAGCGTCGTACCGGCTCGGAACACGGGCTGCTGCGGCAGCGTGCTCATAGTGAGCGCGCGATTGCGAGACACGCTGCCGGTGTCCGGCGGAAGCTGGCCGGTGAGGATCTTCAGGAACGTGGACTTGCCGGCCCCGTTTCTCCCGATGAACCCCACCTTGTCACCGGCATCGATTCCCAGCGTGACCGCTTCGAACAACGGAGAGTCCACCAGTGT